>JALSQC010000376.1 GCA_026985625.1 Bacteroidales bacterium
AGGATTATCAAAAGAAATGATGAATAATGCCGATGAGTTTTTACGAATACCAATGTATGGATTTACCGAAAGTTTTAATATATCGGTATCGGCTGCATTGGTGCTACATTATTTAAGCGAAAAACTACGCAAATCGGATATAGCTTGGCAACTATCAAACGATAAAAAAAATAAAGTTTTAATAAATTGGTTAAAAAATACAATTAAAAATTCTGATATTATCGAAAAACAATTCTACAAAAAATAAAAAACGCCCTTAAAAAAGGGCGTTTACCAACCAAAAACAAATATCCTATTTTTATTAAAATAAAACAGAATAAGTTAAAGAAAATGTTCGTCCCAATTCTTTTAATGTAAAAATTTGAGGAACAGCATTGTAATTTTTATAATATAATATTTTCTTATTATTAAGTAAATTCTCTATTTTAAAACTAATAGTGCCTTTAGATGATTTTCCTATTTTTTTTCGTATATTTAAATTTAAACTGTTAAAAGGTTTTCTGTAAATATCGGGCAAAGCACCGCCAACTCGCTCAAGAGTTTCGCCTTGTGTATTAAACGAGATGCTTCCTGTTAATCCGGATTCGCGATTTTTATAACTTAATCCTGCATTTATAAGATACGGCGTTTGACCTTGCAAAGGTCTTGTTTTTGATACTTTCTCGCCTGTTCGTGCAGTATTTAACCTTAATTGATATTCGTCGTCATACATCTCTAATTTTGATATTAAATACGATGCATTTAAGTTTAATTTAAAGTTTTTTAATGCAGGAGTTATAAAATCTAATTTTCTGCGATATTCTACCTCTAATCCGTAAACTTGTGCACTACCTAAGTTTCTTGGAGTGTAATTATTTGGTGCCGATGTAAATAAAGCCAATTCAATAGGATCTTTAAATGTTTTAAAAAACGAACTTATTGCAAACATATTTGAATTTTTGCCAAAATACTCATAACGAAAATCTACGTTGTTTATATATGTTGGTTTTAAGTTTATATTTCCAATAAACGTTGTATTAGACAAAGGGTCAAAAATTTCTGCAATAGAAACTTCTTTAAACGATGGACGAGCGGTAGTTCTTGTATAAGAAAAACGCAAATTGCTTGTTTTATTTAAACTGTAAGTTAAATTAACCGAAGGAAATAAATCTAACTTGTCAATTACTATATCGTTATCGAATTTAATGTCTCCCATCATATTTTGTCCGGTATATAAAACCATAAATTTTTCTAAGCGTAAACCTAAAACTGTTTTTAGTTTTTTATTTATGTAATATTGTCCCGATACATAAGCCGATGTATTAATTTGTTTTGAGTTATATAAATTAGATATATTAAATACATTTTGATTTAATAAGTAAGTTCCTGTATCGGTATTAGTTGTCCAGATATGATCGTTTTGTAACAACTCGTTGGCATTACCTGTAAATTGTGTATTACCTTTTACTCCTAACTGATAAGAATATATGCTGTAATTGCGTTGTTTTAGGTATCCTTGCAAGCCAAATAATATTTTGTTATTTTTATTAAATCCTTTCTCGAAATCAATTTTAGATACATAGTTATTTTCGTCTAAATTACGCCATATTCTTCGGGGTTCGTTATTTTGCAAAATACGATATTTATTATTTTCGTATTGATATGGTGTAGAACGCACATCTTTATCGTATATTCCCGATTTTGTATAAGATAATTTCCAATTGTATTTAAAATTGGTTTCTAATTTACGATGTATGCCATTTAATAATAAATTAGTAATATTCCGTTGCGTGTAAGCTAAATAATCTTTTTTAAAGATGACAAAATCGTCGCCATGAACATCTTTCCAAAATGTTCCTGCACTTTTTTCGCCATTACGTATATGCAAAATATTTATTTTGTATTTAGATTTTTTAGTTTTAAAAGTTATTCCGCCCAAGGCATTAAGTATTATGTTATTTACTCCTAATGTTCCTTTTTGATTTAATGTAGATTCTAATTCATAATTGTTTTTATCGTAATATTTATCGTAAGTATTATGAATTAAATTTTTATATAATTTATATGTATTTTTATACGATAAACTTGCAATGTATCCAATGCTGTTAGTTCCTTTTCCTACGTTATATTTATTACCGTTATAAATTGAAAAATTATAATTAGGTAAACTTTTTTTGTTAACAGCCGCCATTTGCGAATTAAATTTTTTTGTTAACTCGGTTAATTTGGGATTATTATCGAATGTATATGGTATTTTTTCGTTTAAATCAACAGGCATTTTATATGTGCCGTCGTCGATAGCTAAAAAGTCGAGTTTGCCTCCGTTAAAAGTAAGATAATCGCTTTGCAAATTCATATCGGGGTTAAAACCTGTTCCAAAAGAAAATACGGTTTGTTTTTTTATGGGAAAATCTTTAGTTATCATATTAACCACTCCACCTGTAAAATCGGCAGGCAAATCAGCAGTAAATGTTTTATATACCAAAATATTTTCTAAAATAGATGTTGGAAATAAATTTGTTTGTATTGTATTTTTATCGGGGTCTAAACCCGGAATATCAATTTTATTTAAAATAGTTTTTGTATAACGATCGCCTAAACCTCGCACATATATATATTTATCGTCTTGAACATTTACTCCTACAATTTTTTTTGCTGCCGATGTAAGATTACTTACGCCTAATGTTTTAAATGTTTGAGATGATAATCCGTCTATCATTGATATAGATTTTTTTTGTAAAGCCAACATCGATTGCTCTGTATTTCTTATTTTACTTCCGGTTATTACAACTGTGTTTAATTTTTGGCTTGTTTCTGTCATTTTAACATTTAATTTTATAACTTTTGGTCCACCTTGCACTTCTATAATTTTACTTACACTTTTGTATCCTAAAGTTTTAAAATCTATTTTATATTTTCCGTCAGGTAACTTTATACTAAAATTACCGTTAAAATCGGTCATTGTTCCTGTCTTTAAATCTGTAACTATTATATTTACAAACGGCAAAGCATCGTTGGTTGTTGCATCTATAACTTTGCCCGTAATTACATTATTTTTGTTTTCGCTATTTCCGTCGTTTTTATTAATAGCAAAAAGTGTTGACTGAAATAAGACTAAAATAATTAATAATTTTATTTTCATAATAATATTTGTTTTGGAAGGTTGTTAATACCACTCTGTATAAACACAGAGTGGTATTTAAAAAATTAAAATTATTTAAAAAGCACCATCGTGCTTAGCATAAGTCCAAGCAAACTCGTTTAAGTCGGCTCCTACAGTTTGTGTTCCTTGTATTGTTGGAACTATAAATGTTCCGCTCTCGAAATTAGGAACCGATACATTAGAATTATTATCGATTATATCTTGAGCAGTTGTTCCGTTTGGTAATGCTATTTGCCAGTTCTGAAAAGCTAATTGTCCACTATTAAAATTATTAGCCGATTCGTCGTCTTTAATTCTTATTTTAGAATCGTCTTTAAAATTATATGCATAAACATTTTGTATTGTTCCCATTGCTCCGTCTCTAAAATCGGCATATTTTGTATCAGATAAACTATCGCCTATAATTGTAATGTTTTGCATTGTAAAACTATCTTGATATGTTCCCTCGCCACCATCAATTTCTAATCCGCTATCGGAATTTCCTCCTTTTATTACAACCGAATTAGTAATAGAACCATGATACGCTTGGTCGATGTCTAAACCATCGTCATTACAACCATAAATTAATATTTCCGATTCTTGAGCAGCTCCTCCGAAATGTTCTATTCCATCGTCTTTATTACCTACAATCTCGATATGATTTATTGTTGTTTGATTACCTACACAACCCAACGACAAACCATTAATTTCGTTTCCTGCTCCTATCTCGGAACCTCCGTGTCGTATCGAAACATATTTAAATACTCCCGAATTATCGCCATCGTCGTTACCTCCGTATTTTCCATTGTTATCAGAAGCTGGTATTCCTTCGATAGAAAATTCCGAAACATCGCCGGAGAACGACCCCTTGGCTTTTCCCAAAATAATAACTCCTCCCCAAAGTCCATTATCGGTTACACTTAAATTTGTTCCAAATTTTTGACCTACCGTTATATTATCGGCATCGGCAGTAAAAATAATAGGTTTGCTTGCACTACCATTTGCCATAATTTTACCACCACGGGCAATAATTAATACCGAAGCATCGGCTCCCGAACCGGGTTTTCCTTTTATTATTGTCCCCTCGTCAATAGTTAATGTTTTTCCGTCGGGAACAACAACTCTGCCCTCGAGATACCAAATTTTATCAGATGTTAATGTTTTATTTTCGGTTAAAACACCTTTTAAAACCGTACTTTCTTGCTCCGGTTTAGGGTCTTCTACTTTAGGATCTTTTTTGCAAGAAACCATTAAAACCGATGCTGTTAATAAAATTAAAAATAATTTTTTCATTTTTTTTGTTTTTTAAATTTTTACGTTACAAAAATCGGTTTACTTTATAAAGTATCTTTTAAATAAATATTAAGTATGTATTAATTATGTATAAAAAGAATTAACAATAAATTCATATACAAAACGGATATCTATTATTTAAAAAATTTAATTTTGCATTAAAACTTGTTTTAATGATTACATCTAAAAAAATTTTAATTGCTGATGACGAAAGCGATATAATTGAATTTTTAAAATTTAATTTTAAACAAAAAGGATTTGATGTATATACCGCAAGTAACGGTATAGAGGCTATTAACTCGGCATCTGAAAATAATCCCGATGTAATATTATTAGATGTAATGATGCCAAAATTAGACGGTATAGAAACTTGTAGAATATTGCGAGAAAACAAAAAATTTAAAAATACAGTTATTATATTTTTAACCGCAAGAAACGAAGATTATACCGAAATAGCAGGATTTGATGCCGGAGGAGATGATTTTATAACAAAACCCATACGCATTAGAACTCTTATTGCCAGAGTTGAAGCTATATTAAAAAGAATGGATAAAATAAAAAATCCTGAAATAATTAAAATCGACGACTTTGTTATTGACGTAAAAAAACGAAGAATTTTAATTAACAACAAAGAAATAAAATTGCCAAAACTACAATTTAACTTATTAAAACTATTAGCATCAAACCCCGAAAGAGTTTTTACTCGAGAAGAAATTTATAATAAAATATGGGGACACGAAACCATAGTAGGCGAAAGAACTTTAGATGTTCATATTTTAAACATACGTAAAAAAATAGGTAATAAATTTATACATACCAGTAAAGGTATAGGATATTCGTTTAAAAATTTAAATAATTAATTGCCTTACTCTATTGTAATTTTTGTATATTTCTTTTTATTTTTTTAAATAAATTTTAATTTTACATAAAAAACATTTAAAACTTTAATTTATGAAATATTATTTAATAACCATTGCATTTATTGCAACAATTTTGCTGTCATGTAAAAATTCTAAAAATAACAAAACCGATAATGTTATTACAAGCGACACAATTGCAGATAACACCGAGATACAAACAAAAGTAAATCAATATGTAAAAGTAAATTTAACCACAGATACATCAAAATTATCGGAAAGCGACAAAAAGATAATACCTGTATTAATTAAAGTTGCACAAATTATGGACGATATTTTTTGGAAAGATGCCTTTGCCGAAGATAAAGATATTTTTCTTAAAAAATTAAATAATAAATACGAAAGACAATACGCTTTAATAAATTATGGACCATGGGACCGTTTAGACGATAATAAGCCTTTTATAAAAGGATATGGCGAAAAACCAAAAGGTGCTAATTATTATCCCGTTGATATGACCGAAGAAGAATTTAACAATCTTAAAGATACAAATAAAACAAGTTGGTACACATTAATTCGTCGCGATAAAGACAAAAAACTTAAAGTTGTTTGGTATCATCAAGCATATAAAGAACAAATAGAAAAAGCCGCAAAACTTTTACAACAAGCAGCAGAATTAGCCGACGACGAAGGTTTTAAAAAATATCTTAATTTAAGAGCCGAAGCTTTATTAACCGATAACTATTTAAAAAGCGACCTTGCTTGGATGGATATGAAAACAAACACCCTTGATTTTGTCGTTGGTCCAATAGAAAATTACGAAGATGCCCTTTACGGATATAAAGCCGCCCACTCTGCACAAATACTTGTTAAAGATAAAGAATGGAGCAAAAAACTAAACAAATACGCATCGCTTTTACCCGAGATGCAAAAAATGTTGCCTTGCGATAAAAAATACAAACAAGAACCGGCAAATGCTAATGCCGATTTAAATGCTTACGATGTTATTTATTATGCCGGCGATGCTAATGCAGGTAGTAAAAATATAGCCATAAACCTACCAAACGACCCACGTGTTCACGCAAAAAAAGGTAGTCGCAAATTGCAACTAAAAAATGTAATGAAAGCAAAATTCGACAATATGGTAGTTCCCATTTCTAATATTTTAATAGATAAAAATCAACGAAAAAATATATCGTTTAAAGCATTTTTCGAAAATACAATGTTTCACGAAGTAGCCCACGGATTAGGAATTAAATACGTAGTTGGCAGCAATGAAAAAATAAAAGTTCGCGATGCTCTTAAAGAAAACTACTCTAAATTAGAAGAAGGTAAAGCCGATATTTTAGGTCTTTTCTTAATAACAAAATTACACGAACAAGGCGAGTTTTCCGACGAAGATTTAATGGATAACTATGTTACATTTATGGCAAGTATTTTTCGTTCTATAAGGTTTGGTGCAGCAAGTTCGCACGGAATAGCAAATATGATTAGGTTTAACTTTTTTTTAGAAAAAGGTGCTTTTACAAAAAATCCCGAAACAGGAACATATAAAGTAAACTTTGAAAGAATGAAACAAGCATCAAACGAACTTGCAGGCTTAATTCTTAAAATTCAAGGAGATGGCGACTACGATGCTGCCAAAAAATTAGTAGAAGAAAAAGGAAATATTAACAACGATTTGGCAAAAGACCTTAAACGAATAGAAAAAGCAAACATACCTGTTGATATTATTTTTAATCAAGGAAAAGATGTATTAGGCTTATAAATTGGCACATCATTTGTCATAACAAAGCGATAATTAATATAATTTTTTAACTAAAAACAAATAAAAAATGAAAACAAAATCCC
>JALSQC010000377.1 GCA_026985625.1 Bacteroidales bacterium
ATAGCCCTACCACGTAAACTTGTTGCAATATCGCTTGATAAGAATTTAGCATTTGAACCGGTTATGTAAATATTTTTGCTTACAGTATCGTAAATTCGGCGAACAAATTTTTCCCAAGAATTTATGTTTTGTATTTCGTCGAAAAAAAACCATATATCTTTATTTTCAATTTCGGGATATAATTCGTGATATGATTGTAAAATTAAATCTAAATTTGAGTTATCTAAATTTAAACGCTCGTCTTCGAAGTTTATGTAAATTATATTTTTTTTAGATATACCTTTTTCTATTATCCGATTTATAGTATCTAATAATAAATAAGTTTTTCCGCAACGTCTTACTCCTATTACCGATATAATTTTTTCTATACCAATAGGTAATTCTATATTGCGCCTTACACAATTGGTTTTATTTGATTTATGAAAAACGTTTATTATTTCTTTTATTATACTTTTCATTATTTTATCCGCATTTTACGGACAAATATAACAAAAGTTTCTGTAATTACAAGAAAAAATTATCTTTATTAAAAAATAAATTGATATGTAATAAATTATTGAATAATTATTTTATTGTAATAGGCTTTTTTGTTAATAATTGTTTTAAGTAAATAAATTCCCCTTTTGTTAATGTTTATTTGTTTATTTATTGTTTTTGATGTTTTATATTTATTACAATATATTTCTTTTCCATTAATATCATAAATGTATAAATCTATATTACTATTTTTGTTACTATTAATAATTATATTAACTATATTTTTTGCAGGATTAGGATAAATTATTATTTTATTATCGTTAAGTTTATTATTGTTAATATCTGATGCAGGGTTTATTGTTTTAATAACTGTATCGCTAAAACACGAGTTTTTTGCTATTAAACTAACATTATAATTTTGAGATATATCGGCAAATTGATGTGATAAGCTAATTAAAGTATCACTTGTTCCATCGTTAAAATCCCAAATATACGAGTCGGCATTTTGCGAAGTATTAAAAAAGTTTACGTAATTATAAAAAACATTATAAGTAAAATCGGCAATAACATTCTGAATTACGCCAACATCTATTTGCTTGGTTTGGCTTTTACACGATGTTAAAGTTATTTGCCAATCGTAAAAATAATAATACGAGTTGTATCCTGTTGTAGATTCTAAAATCTCTACATAAGGAGCAATATTGTATGGAAAATACGAGTCGGTACTATCCTCGTAAAGTAAATTAGAATTGGCAGCAGCAATTAGTTTAAGATTATTTTGTGTTACTATATTAAAATTAAGATTAACAATATTTTGTCCTAAATTTAAGTTTGCTTGCACAGAATCTAAAATATTATTTAAACTGTCGTAAAGATAAAATGTTCTGTTTCCTGCTGAGTTTGCATATATTTTTACCGATTTTAAAACAAAGTCGTTGTAAGCATTAAAAACTAAGCCGTTTGTATTTGCCGAGTTGTAGTTTACGTTTGAGTTATTGGTATCTAAACGTGCAAAATGTAAATTATAATCGACTACCGAATTTACAAAATATTTTGTATTTTGA
>JALSQC010000378.1 GCA_026985625.1 Bacteroidales bacterium
CGTTGTGGCATCTAAGTGAGCAAATGTTGTAGCAGGAGCAGGGTCTGTTAGGTCGTCGGCAGGAACATAGACTGCTTGAACCGAGGTTATTGAGCCATGATTAGTTGATGTAATACGTTCTTGCATAACACCCATTTCTGTGGCAAGTGTTGGTTGATATCCTACTGCTGACGGCATACGTCCCAACAATGCAGAAACTTCGGAACCTGCTTGTGTAAATCTAAATATATTGTCTATAAAAAATAGTATATCGCGACCTTTTCCTTCTCCGTCGCCGTCTCTAAAACTTTCGGCAACTGTTAATCCTGATAATGCAACAGATGCTCTTGCTCCGGGAGGTTCGTTCATTTGTCCGAAAACTAATGATACTTGTGATTTTTTTATAGCTTCTTTATCGACTTTTGATAAGTCCCAACCGCCTTCTTCCATTGATTTAAGAAATTCGTCTCCGTATGTCATTACTCCGGACTCTAACATCTCGCGAAGCAAATCGTTTCCTTCTCTGGTTCTTTCGCCAACACCGGCAAATACCGATAAGCCGTCGTGTCCTTTTGCAATATTATTGATAAGCTCTTGTATAAGAACTGTTTTTCCTACACCGGCACCTCCAAAAAGTCCGATTTTTCCTCCTTTTGAGTATGGCTCAATAAGGTCTATAACTTTTATTCCTGTAAATAATATTTCGGTATTGGTAGATAAATCTTTAAATTTAGGAGGCTCTCTATGTATTGGATAGCCTGATTCTTTAGGTATTTGACCTATACCATCTATTGCGTCTCCAACAACGTTTAATAATCGTCCTTTTACCTGTTCGCCTATAGGCATTTTTATTGGGCTTTCGGTTGATACAACTTCCATTCCTCTACTTAATCCGTCTGTAGAGTCCATTGCTATTGTTCTTACGGAGTTTTCTCCTATGTGTTGCTGAACCTCAACTATTAAAGGTGTCTGCGATGGTCTTGCTATTTCTAATGCATCATGAATTTTTGGTAATTCGCCATGATATTTTTCGAAACTTACATCGACAACAGGTCCTATTACCTGTATTATTTCGCCTATTATTTTTGTCATTTAATTAAAAAATTACGGTTTAATAATAATTTTGCAAATTTATATAAAATTAATTTAATACTATATTATAAGTATATTTTTTTTATATCGAATTAAAAACATTAAGGTATTTTTGTTTATTTGCTTCAACCGAGTATTTTTCTATTACGGTTTTTCGTCCGGCTTTTCCCAGTTTTTCTCTTAACTCTTTACTTTCTATTAATACCAAGAGTTTGTCGAGCCATTCTTGTTCGGTATCGGCTAAAAAACCATTTTTGCCATCTTCGATTATCTCAGTATTTACACCAACAGGCGACATTATTGTTGGTATTTCCAATGCCGTTGTTTAAAAAAATAGGACTATTTTATTTTTATCGGAATAATCTAAGTGCCAGATTGCATCGTCGAAATCATATATTATTTTTTTTAATTTAGATGTTACTTTTGTTCTAAGTGTTTTTTTATTTTAAAGTATTTATATTTCTATAAAATCGTCAATATTAAAATCTTTTATGGCTTTTGTTCCAATAACTTTATCCCAAAGAAATGGGCTTAAACCTGTTCCCGGTCGTTTTGTTGTAATGTTATTTTCGGTTAATATTTCGTTTTTATTTATTTTTGTTTTTGCAATAATACTTTTGCGAACTAATGGTTTGTTTTTTTTCTCTAGCTCGTTAGGTTCTTTTTTTCCGTTACCTATTGCTTTCTCGATATTTCTAATTGCATCAATCATTTTTTTTAACTCGTTAGGTTCTAAAGACATTTTGTGATCGGGTCCCGGAAGGTTTTTGTCGAGTGTAAAATGTTTTTCTATTACTTTTGCTCCCATTGCTACAGCGGCAATAGGCACTTCTATTCCTAATGTGTGGTCTGAGTATCCTACGTTTACGTTAAATTTATCGGCTATTGTATTCATTGCCGAAAGATTAACAAGATGCATTGGTGTTGGATATTCTGAGCTACAATGTAAAACGGTTATATTTTTGTTGTTTTTATAAAAATCTAATTTATTAAATATTGTTAATGCATCGGCAATTTCTTTTAAGTTAGCCATTCCTGTAGATATTACTACTGGTAGTTTTTTGTTTGCAATTTTTTTTAAATACGGGTAATTTGTTAATTCGCCCGATGGTATTTTAAAAAAATCTATTTTTAACTTGTATAAAAAGTCTATACTATCAAAGTCAAAAGCTGTTGAAAGAAATTTTATATCTTTTTGTTTGCAATATTTTATAAGTTCATAATGTGTTTCTTTAGATATTTCTAACTTTTTTAACATATCAAATTGTGTGTTGCCTGTTTTGTTAGTATTTTTTATTTGATAATCGGCTTTTTTTGCATCTTTTGATACGAGTAGTTCTGTTTTAAATGTTTGAAATTTAACATAATCGGCTCCTGCAGCTGCAGCTGCATCGATAAGTTTTTTTGCAAGATTTATGTCTCCATTGTGATTTACGCCTGCTTCGGCTATTATTATTGTATGATTAATCATAATTTTTAAATTTTACGTGCCGGATTTCCTATATAAGTAGAGTTTGGTTTTGTATTACGGTATATAACCGCTCCTGCTGCAATAATATTGTTTTCGGCAATTATAATTCCGTTTGACAAAACAGCCCCACTACCAAAAAAAGTATTTTTATTAATAATGCAGTCTCCATTAATTTTTGCGTTTGTTGATATATGACAATTATCGTTAATGGTTGCATCGTGTTCTATTAATGCTTGATTGTTTATTATACAGTTTTTACCTATTTTTGCTCCTGCATTAACAATAACGTTGTGCATTATTATTGTTCCTTCGTCGATAAACGAATATTTTGATACGTAAGAAAACGGGGAAATAATTACAGGCATATTTGCATTTAAAGATTTTAGTCTTTTATAAATCTTTATTCGTATCTCGGGTGTTTTAATCTGACCTACTGTTATTACTGCGTTTTTATATGTTTTTATAAGTTCCGGCAATTCGTTGTCGGTAGCTATAATTTTATAGTTTAATACTTTTTGTCCTATTTTTTGTTTTATATCAACAATTCCTGCTATCTCGTATTTATTTTCATTTTCGATAACATCTATAACCGACTTGCAATGACCGCCTCCTCCTATTAGTATAATTTTTTGTTTTGTCATTTATTAATATTTTTTAGTTAAAGAATGTTTAAATGTTTTATAAAAATCTTCCCATTTTTGTGTTTTATAATAGTTATCGCCAAAAAAATGTATAATAGTTTCGGCTTCGTATGCGTTGTGATAGAAAGGAACAGAACTAAGAATTTTTCCGTTTTCGTCGATAAAAATTAATGATGGCAAAACAACTCTTTTGTTCTCGATTTGCGAAATAAACGGGTGAAAAATTTCTTTTTTTGTTTTAAAAAATATTTGATTTCCATATTTTATGGTATCTTGTGATTGTGCGTTAAAGTCTACTAAATAAAATTTTTTGTTTAGGTATTTACTTATTGTATCGGTTAAAAAGGTTGACCGTTTCATAACTTTACATGAGTTACACCAGTCGGTATTTACAAAGATTACTATTGGTTTTTTTTCTTTTTTTTGTAAGCGTATAGCTTGATTAAGTCCATACCAATTTACTGATTTTTTATCGGTTGTAGAGTCGTTAAAAGCCATGTTCCAATCGTCGTTAAAATCGTTTACATTTGTTGTTCCAAAAACGTATTCGACCATATAAACTAAAAACGGTTCTATTTTTTTTGAATCTAAATATCCGGGTATGCGAAGTTTTATTTTATAATCACTAGACATAAAAAGTGTTGTTGGATATGACATACGACCTTCCATAAATTCTTTGGCAAAATCGTTTGTCGAGCGTTTTACTATACCTGTGTTTATGTATTGTTTTCCGTTAAAATTTATTGTATCGTGGGTTTCGGCATTAAATCTTACGGGATAAAAACGTTCGTTTATGTATCCTGCAATTTGAGGATTTGAGTATGTTGTCTTCATCATATGTTTGCACCAACCACACCAATCGGTATAAAAATCTATTAAAAAAGGCTTTGGTTGTTTTTTATTAAGACTGTCGGCTTGTTCTATTGTTAACCATTTGACTAATCCTGTATTTTCTTTTTTATTATTTTGTTTTGTTTGAGCAAATAAACTTATTTGACTTATTAGAAATAAAGATATTAGTAATAATTTTATTTTCATAATATTTTATTTTTTAATTGTTTCGGGGTTTGCATGGTAATAGTCGTATCCCATAATCATTTTGCCATTAGGGTCTTCGGCAATATAATACCAGAGACCGTTGCGTTCGACTAAATTTGCGTTTTTAATGCTATAATTAGAAGCATCGGTATATATTTCGCCTTTTTTAAGAATGGCATCTTTACAAAATTGCCAAGAGCCATCGTTGTTTTTTTTTGAATACCATATTTCAAATCTTTCGGGTCCGTAAGGTTTATGTATTACTGTCCCTAATATCCATTTATCTTTTATATAATTATATGTTCCAAATTCAAGTATTTTTGCGTCAAATTTTGGCGAGCTTACCGATGTTTTATGCCGCCAATAGTAATATCCCGATGAGGAATCTTTTTCGGCATATAATTCGTTGGGAATGTTTTTTATTACTAATTTGCGAGGTAAATTTTTTATCTTATCTGGTAATTCTTTATTATTACACGAAAAAAATATAATAAAAAAAAATACTGTTAATGTAAATATTTTTTTGTCTGTCATAAAATAAATTATTTTTAACAAATTTAATAAAAAAATAAAACCTTTTGCTTGTAAACAATTAAATTCACTATTTTTAACAAAAATATAAATTATTTATGGGACGAATTGCATTAGTTTTTGATTTTGACGAAACTTTAGCCGAAGAGAGCACAACTGCTTTTGTAAAAAGCTTAGGTATTGATGTCGATTATTTTTGGAGCAAAATGGTTGACTCGTTATTGCCTTTAGGTTGGGACCCTGTGCCTGCTTATTTGTATAAACTTATTGATATTGCCAACGATTATAAAATAACAAAAAAATTATTAAGCGATTTTGGAAAAAATGTGGTTTTTAAAGCCGGTGTAGAATCTTTTTTTGATAATATAAAAGCCGATGTAAAAAAAATATCACCTGATACGGAAATAGAGTTTTATATAATAAGCAGTGGAATTGGCGAGATTGTAAGAAATACAAAAATATCGAAATATTTTAATGATATTTGGGCTTGTGAGTTTTATTTTGATGATAATGAACTGATTAAATTTCCGAGAAAAATAGTTAGTTTTACCGATAAAACACGATATATTTTTCAGATTTCGAAAGGTATGTTTGGTAAGGAATACGAAGGAAAGCCTTATGCCGTAAATATAAAAGTTAATAAAGAATATTATATTCCCATAAAAAATATGATTTATATTGGCGACGGAATGACCGATGTTCCGTGTTTTTCTCTTTTGCAAAGATTTGGCGGAACAACAATAGCGGTTTACGATGCTCAAAATTCAAAAGCATACGGCAAAGCTCAAAATTTTAAAACCGAAAAACGTGTGAATGATTTACATAATGCCGATTATTCAAAGAATTCATCTTTATATAATTTTATTTTTGAGTCTATTAAAAAAATGATTTAATTATATTTGTAGTAAATTTTTAATTATGCTTTTTAAAATCTTTAATACAAAAAATCCTTTTATCTTAATTTTTATTTTTATTATAGATTTTTCTTTTTCGTTATTTTTTTATTCTCACTCAACAGTAACTATAACAAATGTTCATATTTACAAATCTGTTTTTAATGATTTTTTTTATGATTTTAATTATAACTATAATTTATTAGCCCGCATATTTTTTTTAATTATTGTTTTTTTACAAGCATTGTATTTATCTTATTTAAACAAAAAATATTTTTTTATATCGGAACGCACTTTTTTGCCATCGATTTTATATTTACTAATAGTATCGTTAAATAAAAATACACAAGAATTTTCGGGCGTTATTATTTCTAATTTTTTTATTTTTTTTATTATTGACCAACTTTTTAATTCGTATAAAAAAGATAACGCTATAACTAATTTTTTTAATTCGGGTATTTTTTTAGCAATAGCAACATTATTATATTTTGATAATATATTTTTTTTGTTGATAATATTTATAGGGTTTATAACTATTCGCCAATTTAAATGGAGAGAGTGGCTGTCGGTATTTTTTGGTTTGTTAAGTATATTTATTATTTATTTTTTAATAATATTTATTTTTAACGGAACTATTGATTTTAGCAAATACTCTTTTTATTTTACAAAAGTCATAACTATATCAAAATCACACAAAAATATTATTTTTGTAACTTATCTTTTAATTATTCTGTTATTAGCAATAATTAATTTAATAAAAAGATACGATACAAAAAAAATAAGTACGCGTAAATATATGCTAATTTTTATATGGATATTGTTAGTAAATATTGCTTTGTTTTTTTTAATACAATTTATTGATTTTAGAATATTATTTATTTCGTTTATGCCTGTATCTTATTTGTTTACAATGTATTTTATAAATATTAAAAATAAAATATGGCAAGAAATATTATTTTCTATATTAATATTTTCGTATATAGCATTTCAAATTTTTTAATATAAATATTTTGAAAAAATCAATTCTAATAATATTAATTTTATTTACACAAACAGTTTTCTCTCAAGAGGATTACGACATTAATAAAAATGATTCGTCAAAAATTAATACCGTTTATTTTGTTTTTGATAATAATAATTTTCTTAAAAACAATGAATATTTTAATAGATTTAATCGTGGCGAAACAATATTAGGATATTATATTATTCCACAAATAAAATATATTCCATTAAAAAATTTAAAAATAAATGCCGGTGTTTTTATGTTAAATTTTGCAGGCAAAGACAAATTGTATAAATTTTCGCCTTATTTTAGATTTAATTACAATATTACCAATAACTTAAACTTAGTTATGGGAAATATTTTTGGTTCTATACATCATAAATTAATTGAACCTTTATTTAGCAACGATTTGTATCTAAAACATAATAATGAGGCCGGTTTGCAATTTTTATACACAACAAAACGTTTTTTT
>JALSQC010000379.1 GCA_026985625.1 Bacteroidales bacterium
ATGTTGAGTCAAGACCAAAATATGCATCTCGTATTTTTACCGAGATATCGCCATATTTAAGTTTATTAAGTACAGGAATTTTAATTTACGGACTATTAAAATAAACAATGAACAAAAAACAAATTCCATTATTAAACGAAAAATTCGACCTTCAATTATTTTTAATAATTTTAAAAAAATACATTTGGATAATTCCCACTATATTAATATTAGCAGGAGCAAGTGCTTTCTTATATTTACGATACACACAACCTGTTTACGAATCCAAATCTATAATTCAGATAAACAACCACGATGCAACAGAAAAAGTTCTACAAATAGAAAGTATTTACGAAAACTCCGATATGGCACAAGTAATAGAATTATTACGATCTAAAGAATTTCTAAAACGAGTTTTCGGAAAACTACCACTTGATATAAGCTACTACAATAAAGGAACAATTCTCGACAATAATATTTACAAAGCATCACAGTATAAAGTTAAATACAATGTTAAAAACTCATTAATATACGGAATACCTTTTTACATTAGCGACAATAAAAATAACACATACACACTAACATTTACAGTAAAAAACAAAAAATACAAATTAACACATGAATACAACAACTGGGGCGATTTTAAATTTGCCGATATTTATATATCAAAAGACCCAAACTTGTCTATATCGTCAGATATGCAATTCTTTATAATTAACAACCCAGAATACTTAATAAAACAACACAAAAAAAATCTAACCATAAAAATACTAAGCCAATCGGCACAAACAATAGAAATAACATACAAAGGCTACAATGCAAGAATAACATCAGAAATAGTAAATACCATAGCCAAAGAATTTATAAAATACGATATCGAAAAAAAGAAAGCAAGTGCACAAAACATTATAAAATTTATCGACAAACAATACCATTTAGTTTATTCAAAATTAGACGAAACCGAACAAAAATTAAATAAATTTAAAAAAATTAACAAAATATCAAGCGACCAAAACGACAATATCTCAATGGCTCAAATATATAACTCAAAAATTAACGATTTCGAAGACGAACTAATAAATATAAACTCAAAACTCATATCATTAAAAAGCATAAAAAATAAAATAATAAATATTAACAAAGCCAATATATACGAACTAATAGCCCTTATATCAGAAACCAGCCACGACCAAATATTGTCAAGCATAGTAGCAAACATACAAGAACTAATAAATAAACGCGAACTTTTACTCGACGACGTTACCCCAAACAATCATCAAATTCAAATACTCGACAACCAAATTAACAACCAAAAGCAAATGCTTGCCGAAATTATTAAAACAACAATAAACAATTTGCAACAACGAAAAAAAAATCTAAAACAAAAAATAAACAAATACGAATCAGAACTATTTAAAAAACACAACTACAATCAAATAGAGTATGCACGACTACAAAGACTATACAATATTAATGTAGAATTTTATAATAAATTAATCGAAAAAAAAGCCGAATACCTTATAGCTCAAGCCGGATATGTATCTAAAAACGTAATTTT
>JALSQC010000380.1 GCA_026985625.1 Bacteroidales bacterium
AAAACATATCGGGATTAGAAAATATGAATAAAATTAAATTGGCTTATATCGATTTTGTTAATAAAGACCATAATCACTTAAAATCTATAGTTTATTTTGATAAAAATATTTTTAATAATTTAGATAGCGACGATAAAAAAACAATTTTAAACAACGATAGCACATTACATTTTTTTGCAAAAATTATTATAAAAGGACAAACCGATGGTAGTATTATTAATGATATTAATCCTATACAACTTGCGTTAACTTTATGGACACAGACTGCCGGCGTAATAAGCTTTGCAAGCGATAAAGATTTTATTCTTGATATATTAAATATTTCGAAAACAGATTTTATAATGAAACAATTTGATATTTTAATTAACGGAATAGCTAAAAAATAAAAAGATGAAGATAAAATATTTATTTTTATTAATTATAATATTCTATAATATAAGATTATTTTCGCAAAATAATTCGGTATTAGATAATTACATAGATTTTGCTCTTAAAAACAATCTTGCTCTTAAACAAAAAACAGATAATTATAATAAAAGCATTATATTGTTAAAACAAGCACGTTCGTTATTTTATCCGCAACTTAGTATAAATGCACGATACTCTATAGCCGAGGGAGGACGAACCATTGATATTCCTGTTGGCGATATGATGAATCCTGTTTATGATAATCTTAACGGAATTAATGATTTTATGTATGCGGCAGGTTTAATAGATAAACCCGATAAATATCCTCATATAGATAATCAAACCATAAATTTTTTAAGACCTCACGAGCAAGAAACAAAAGCTCGTTTAGTTCAACCTGTAATAAATAATAAAATATGGTATAACAGTAAAATAAAAAAAGATTTATCGCTTGTAGAAAATCAAAATGTTAATGCATATCGCAATGAGCTTATTGCCGATGTTAAAATTGCATATTATAAATATTTACAGACCGAAGAATTATTAAAAATAATTTTACAAACAAAAAATATCATAAATAAAAATATAATATTAAATCAAAAACTTTTTGATAACAATAAAGTAACATATGATAAAGTTTTACGTGCAAAAACAGAACTATCTAAAATCGAGCAAGAACAAAGTAATTATAAAAAGCTAAATATTACGGCAAAAGCATATTTTAATTTTTTACTTAATAAAGATTTAAATTCCGATATTAAAATAGATTATACAAATATTAAAATACCTGAAATTAACAATAATGTAAATGCATTTATAGACTCGGCAATAAATAATAGAGCAGAGCTTAAAATTATTAATTTGTATAAATCGGTTAACGATAATAATATTAAATTAAACAAAACAAATACATTACCAAATGTTTATGCTGTATTAGATTATGGTTTTCAAGGCGAGGATTATACGTTTAATAAGAATTACGATTTTTATATTGCATCGATTGTTTTTAAATGGGATTTGTTTAAAGGGTTCGATAATTATAATAAAATTCAAGAGAGTAAAATAAATAAATCTATTTTAAACGATAAACTCGACGAAACAAAGAAAAAAATAAGCTTACAAATTT
>JALSQC010000381.1 GCA_026985625.1 Bacteroidales bacterium
AAAATATTAATAATAAAATTAACGATATAACCATATCCGATGAAAAAATATTAAATATCGAAAAAAAACTATCCGAATTAAAAACCAAAACATACAAGCTGGCAACCGAAATACACGAGATACGAACAAAAAAAGCTGTTAAATTATCCGAAAATATTACCGAGATTATAAAAAAACTCGGTATGCCAAATTCCGATTTTAAAATAAACGTAAAAAAAACACAAGATTTATCGGCTAACGGCATATCGTATATTGACTTTGTTTTTACGGCAAACAAAAACGAGGAACTTAAACCGGTATCAAAATCAGCATCGGGAGGCGAAATATCGAGAATAATGTTGGCACTAAAATCTGTAATTAGTAAAAATTTAATATTACGGACAATAATATTTGACGAAATTGATACCGGAATATCCGGCGAAATTGCCGATAAAATGGGAAACCTATTTAAACAAATATCAAAGTCGATACAAATAATAAGCATTACACACCTGCCACAAATTGCAGCAAAAGGCGACAATCATTTTAAAATCTTTAAAAAAGAAGAGCAAAATAAAACCACAACAAACATTAAACTTTTAAATGCCGACGAAAGAATTAACGAAATAGCAAAAATGTTAAGCGGCGAAAAGCTAACAAAAGCAGCATTAAACAATGCAAAAGAATTACTAAAAATTTAAAAAATTATCAATATTATATTGTTAATAAACTTTTTGTAAGTAAATATTTTATAGATACAAAAAAATTAAATTTGTATTTAATCAATTTATTACTACCAGTATGTTTAAAAAATCTTTAATAACACTATTATTTTTAGCAGTATTTATTTTAACAAGCGGATTTCTTAATTATAATATATCAAACATAATGCCCGTAGTTAAAAAAGACCCTCCTTTTAGCAAGTATTTAAACTCCCCAAAAGTAGATTCTATTTTATCGAATATGACATTAGAACAAAAAATAGGTCAGCTTTTTATGATAGCAGCTTATTCTAATAAAGGAATAAAACACCAACAAAATATCGATTATTTAATAAAAAAATATCAAATCGGAGGACTAATTTTTTTCCAAGGCGGTCCGGTTCGAGAGCTACGCTTAACAAATCATTATCAATCTATATCAAAAACACCGCTAATGATTGCAATCGATGGCGAGTGGGGATTGTCTATGCGTCTTGACAGCACAATTAAATATCCGCGACAAATGATACTAGGAGCAATAAAAGACGAAAAACTTATTTATAAAATGAGTTCCGAGATAGCAAAAAATTGTAAGCTTCTTGGTATAAATATAAATTTTGCTCCGGTTATAGATATAAACAGCAATATAAATAACCCTGTTATAGGAAGCCGTTCGTTTGGCGACAATCGTTTTGATGTTGCTCGAAAAGGATACATATATATGAACGGATTACAAGATAATAATGTTCTTGCCGTTGGAAAACATTTTCCCGGACATGGCGATACAAATAAAGACTCGCATAAATCTTTGCCAAAAATAAACCATAACTTTAAAACAATAGACACTTTAGACA
>JALSQC010000382.1 GCA_026985625.1 Bacteroidales bacterium
ATATCAATATTTATATAATTTTTTCAAAACCAAATTTCATTTAAATCATTTTATTCAATTCAATTTTCTCAACAATTCCGATTCGCTTGTTTTTAAAACAGGATTTAATAAATTATATGCATCATTTACTCCTGATGATTTTATTGTAGAAGGGAGTTATTTTTCATTCGTTAATAACAGTATTTTTGTTTATTCCATTTATAGTGATACAATCTTTGAATTAGATACTGATTTCAATATTAGAAATAAATACAGAATAGTCTCGGATTATACAAAATTGGATTTAACAAAAAATATTACAAATATTAAAGATATTGATAATGATCCTTATTTTCCTAGTATCTTAGCTCAAACCTGTGGTCGTTTAGGTCAATTCTATTACGACCCGTACCGTAATCAATATTATGTTACGGTACTTCATAAGGTAAATGTAAAAAATAAACGAAAAGACAGGGCTGAAAACCGTCCATGGTCTTTACTTGTTTATGATAAAGATTTTAACAAATTAAAAGAATTTGTGTTTGACGGGAAAAAATATTATGACAGTTTTATTATTTTAAAAAACGGAATATTGGTAAAATTAAGTAAATATAATGAAAGTTATGATAAAGATAAAGCACTTTTCAGGCGGTTTACGATTCAGTAAATTATTTTTCTTTTTTATTGTAGGGTTATTATTTGTATCATCTTGCCGGCAAGATAGTAGATATCAACAGATAAAAAGGTATTTTAATGAAATTCATCATTATACATTACACAAAGATCAGATTATCATTGTTATTTCCAACAACGGTTGTATGCATTGTAACAGGTCTTTTGCCAGTAATAACGAAAGATATATTGAAAATAGAAATATTACTTTTCTGATAACTGCAGATGGAAATTATTTAGATATTAGTAATTATATGAATCGTAAAAATGTTTTTTTCGATAATAAAAAATTACTTTCGGATTATAATATTCCGGACAAAACAAAATTTATAGTCATAAAAGACGAAAAAATAGACACCGTTGTTAATATAGCTTACAACAAACTCACAAATCAAGTTAATTTCTTAGACAGTATTGTAACTAATTCTTACGATAAAACAAATGCTCACTAAACCCGCATTATTATATAAAAAAATCCATTGAAAAAATTCCAACGGATTTTTTTATTTCTAAAATTACAATTAATTACAAGTTGTATCTATTAACGAGCTATTCCAGCAGTGCCAATCGTTGTCTCCAAAATGAGCAGGGTCTTTAATTTTTCCTTCTTTTGTAGTTCTGCTCCAATTAATATTTGTTAAATTATCTTGACCTTTGTTGTAAATATCGTAAAAAGCATCTAAAGTTTGACTTGGGTCTATTTTATAAAGTATGTATCCTCCGTTTTCGCTACCACCGGGAATAGCATTTGTAAATTTAATATCAGATGTTCCTGCGGTTGTGTTTCGATGCCATTGTATATCAACATATTCGTTTGGAGTAGTTGGATTTTGATAAAGAGTCCAAGTTCCCTCGCTATTATCGGTTTTTGATTTTCCCGAATACCATAAAAAGTCGGTATATGTTCCCGATTTTGATATATACATATACCAATTAATATAACCACCGTCTTCTTTTGCTTTTAGTTTTGCCGAATAACCGGTTGTTCCAAAATTATATGACCAAATCCAAGAACCGTCGTTTTGATATTCGCCTTGATGATTAAACGCTTCTTTAAACGCAGCAACAGGAATTGCCAAATTAATAGTAATAATTGTATTCCAAACAGCAACATTAGTAGCAGCCCAAGTCCAATTATCATTAGTAACCGAATCTAAAGCCAATTTATTACTGTTGTCAAAATCAGAAAAGTTAATGTTAAAAGTTGTTTCGGGTGGAATCTCAGGAGCAGGTTCTTTGTCTTTTTTACACCCCGAGTTAATTAAAAGTAACGATAAACTTAAAATTAACAATGTTTTAAATTTTAGATTTTTCATAATTTTTAGATTTTTAATTATTTTATTTTATTACACAAATTTAATAAAATACCCTTATTTATTACTTAAATAAATTTAATTAGACTAATGACATAAAAAAAATAAAGCATTATATGTTATATTATTAAATAATTTATATTTTTGCAATCCAAAATTTAAACATTAAAATAAATAAACTATGGTAAACAATTACGAAACCGTTTTCATTTTAACTCCCGTTTTATCTGATAATCAGGTAAAGGAAGCGGTTAAAAAGTTTAAAACAATTATTACCGATAATGGAGGTAAAATTGTTAACGAGGAGAATTGGGGACTAAAAAAATTAGCATACCCCATTCAAAAAAAATCTACCGGATTTTATAATTTATTTCAATTCGAAGCCGAAGGTAGTTTAATTGAAAAATTAGAAACCGAATATCGTAGAGATGAGGTGGTTATTCGTTTTTTAACTTTTAAAATGGATAAATATGCTGTTGAATACAGTAAAAAAAGAATTGAAAGGTTAAACCCTGTAAATAAGGAGGATTAATTATGGCACAAAATGATAATATAAGATATTTAACACCAATTGCTGTAGATGTTAAAAAGAAAAAATATTGTAGATTTAAAAAAAATAAAATAAAATTTATTGATTATAAAGATCCTGTATTTTTAAAAAAGTTTCTTAACGAACAAGGAAAAATTTTACCACGTCGTATTACAGGAACATCGTTAAAATATCAAAGAAAAGTTGCTCAAGCAGTTAAAAGAGCAAGACATTTGGCTTTATTACCTTATGTAACTGATATGTTAAAATAATTAAGGAGGATTTTTATTATGGATGTTATATTAAAACAAGATATGCCTAATTTAGGCTATAAAAATGAGATAATCTCGGTAAAAAACGGTTATGGCAGAAATTTTTTAATACCCAAAGGTTATGCTATATTGGCAACCGAAACTGCCCGAAAAATTCATGCCGAAAACATGAAACAAAGAGCTCATAAAGAAGAAAAACTTAAAAACGAAGCTCTTGATGCTGCAAAAAAATTAGAAAAACTTGAAATTAAAATTGGAGCAAAAACAAGTACAACCGGAAAAATTTTTGGTTCGGTAAACACAATACAACTTGCCGAAGAAATTGCTAAACAAGTTGGCTTTAATGTTGATAGACGAAATATTAAACTTAACGATAACATTAAACAAGTTGGCAAATATTCTGCCATTGTTAAATTACATCGTGAGGTTAGTGCCGAAATTAAATTTGAAGTTATTTCAGAATAATAATTTTTGATACATAATATAAAAAAAGAGGGTTTTTTAAAACCCTCTTTTTTTATTACTAAAACATTGCCTATATTAATTAGAATAAAAATATTTCCCGCATTATTCATAGCAAAATATTTTAATCATAAAATTTTTGAGAATATCTAAAATAACAAGTCAAATGGATTTTATTTTTAATTTTTAAAAATTTAGGTTTTTTGTCTAAATTTAAGTTGTTCTTTTAGAAAACTTGGTCTTAAAAACACATATTCTTTATTTTTTTTATTCTATTTTCACTTGCTTTTCCACGTTTTACATAAAACTCAAAATAAATTTCTTTGGCTGTTTTATTTGTTTCTTATTTTTATTATTACTATTTTTTTTAAGAGCAACATACCATTTGTTTTTAATGACTATTTGCCGGGGCGTAAGTTTTCTCAAGTAATATTAAAG
>JALSQC010000383.1 GCA_026985625.1 Bacteroidales bacterium
GAACTAATTTCTTAATTTATAAGAAGTTGTTTGCTTACGAAAGTGTCTAAAAAAAACACTCACGCACAAAAAACGCAAGTGTTTTCAATATTAACAATAGAAATTGTAAAAGTTTACATGTGTTTTGCTTTTTTTACAAAAAACTTAACAGCTTGAAAGGCTACAAATAAGAATACCGGCCAAACAAAATACCAAATTAATACTGTTGTCTGTGTCATAATTTTAATGTTTTTTTAATTAATAATTTTAATAACTCATTTTATCGTTTTCTATTTCTTCAATAGTAATTTTTTTGCGAGTAAGCGATCGCCATGCAATAAAAATATATCCTATTACAAAAGGCATCGCAAGCGATACATAACTCATTACTATTAAAGTAAATTTACTCGATGATGAATTTTCTATAGTTAACGAACTTTGTAAATCGGCAACAGACGGATAATACGATGTATTATTAAATCCTGCAACCATAAATAATGCCATAACAGCTAAAACAGTTCCTGTTCCCGTAAACCAAAATGCATTTGATGACGATTTAAAGGCTCCTTTAAAAATACCATAAAGCACTAAAACTACACCTATAAGCAATATTATTAAAACCATAGGCATATTTAACAGATTATGTAAATATTTATATTTTTCCATAAAAATTTCTTTGGTATCGGGATTAACGGCAAAACCTTCTTTTGTTAAAATTAATCCTAAAAATAATAAGAAAAATACTAAAAACATTATAGAGCATTTTTTTAACAATTTAGTTGTTCGTTCTATTATATCGGTATTATCTACTGAAAATAAAAAATACATACCGCCAAGTACACGCGATAAAAATAAAACAGCTAAAGCTAAACTAAGATTTACTAAAAAGCTGGGGTATCCGTTAAAAGTAGCCCATACGGCTTCTAAACCGTGAGTTCCTGTAGTCCATTTAGAAACTCCTTCAGATAAATTTATAATATTTACTTTATTAATTATAAAATTTGATCCTGTAAAGAATGTTCCAACTGCTGCTCCTATAAGAACAGTTGCAATTACTCCGTTTATAACTAAAAAGGTATCATAGGTTTTTTGTCCTAAAAAGTTTCCGGCTTTATTTCTATATTCATACGAAACAGCTTGAATAATAAAACTAAATAAAATTATCATCCAAACCCAGTATGCTCCGCCAAAACTTGTAGAATAAAAAAGCGGGAACGATGCAAAAAAAGCACCACCAAAAACAACTAAAGATGTAAATGTAAGATCCCATCTTCTTCCTATAGAGTTAATAAGTAAAGAGCGTTCTTTCTCGTTTTTTGCAAGTTGCGACACAAGAGTTTGTCCACCTTGTACAAAAGTTAAAAATACAAACGCTGCAGCTAAAATGGATATTAAAATCCACCAATATTGCTGTAATCCTAAAATTGACATTGATTCAAACATAATTTATACCTCCTCTTCTTTTAAATTTGGTCCTTTTTTAATTATTTTAAACATGATTCCCAACTCGGCTATTAGTAAAGCCGTAAAAATAGCAAGGAACATAAAAAATGTAGTTTGAACATTTCCTGTTCCAATATCCGAAACCGATGCCGATGTTGGTAATATATCTTGAATAGTCCAAGGTTGACGACCTACTTCTGCAACAATCCAACCTAATTCGGTAGCAACATAAGCTAAAATTATTCCTATAAATGATAACTTTAACGCAAGTTTATTTTTTATGTATTTATCTTTCATTTGTAGGTATAAAATCCAAGCTAGAAATAGTATAAAGTAAAATCCTAAACCAACCATTAGGTGAAATGAATAAAAAGTTATACCTACCGGCGGAACAACTTCTGATTTGTCTTTTAAATAGCCATAACCAAAATTATTATAATTATCGAGTAATATTTTTTTACTTTCGGAGGCTTTTGCAGTATCTCCCGATTTTAAAGCATCGTTATAGTCTTTAAAAGCTGCTATGGCTAATTTACCACTTTCCATTCGTTCTTCGGTGCTTTTAATACCTTGTTCGGCATTTCCGTTTAATAAATCGTTTACTCCGGGAACAAAGCCATCAAAATCTCTAGTAGCTAAATATGATAAAAATCCGGGCATTTTTATTCCGCTTGCATTTTTATTGTCATTTGCAACGCCAACAATTACCAATGAACAATTAGATGTTCCATCGTATAAACCTTCCATTGCAGCAAGTTTCATAGGTTGTTTTTTTGCTACATTATAAGCAGAACCATCGCCTGTTATTGCAACTAATATTGATGCTAACAAGCCAAAAACGGTTGCTATTAATACACTGCGTTTTGCAAACAAAATATGTCTGTTTTTTATAAGATACCAAGCTCCTACTGTTATTACAAAAAACGAAGCTAATAAATATGCTTGCGATATTGTGTGTAAAAATTTGTTTACAGCTGTTTCCGAAAAAACAACATCGGCAAAACTTGCCATCTCGTTTCTTCCTGTTGCAGGATTAAAAACTGTTCCCGCAGGATCTTGCATCCATGCATTTGCAATAAGAATCCATATAGCAGATAAATTTGTTCCAATAGCTGTAAGCCATGTCGAAACAAGATGAAACTTTTTGTTTACTCTTCCCCAACCAAAAATCATTACTGCAAAAAAAGTAGATTCCATAAAAAAGGCAAAAATACCTTCGATAGCAAGTGGTGCTCCAAATATGTCACCAACAAACCAAGAATAATTTGACCAGTTTGTGCCAAATTGAAATTCTAAGATAATTCCTGTTGCAACGCCAATAGCAAAATTAACGGCAAAAAGTTTCATCCAGAATTTAGTAGTTTCTTTCCATTTCTCATCTCCTGTTTTTGCATAAATAGTATGCATAAATGCAATTATAAAACCAAATCCAAGAGTAAGTGGAACAAAAATCCAGTGGTAAAGTGCCGTTAGAGCAAATTGCGCTCGCGACCAATCCACTAAAGCTGATAATAAATGTTCATTCATAATTTTTAGGGTTTTGTTAATTTATTAATTATATATTCACTTTTTTGTTTATCATTATTAAATTTTGAATCTAAAAAATCTTGAAAAAAAAATACTTTTAAAATACCGAAAAGTATTACTAATTTTATTATTATAATTAATAATAATTTTTTACCGTTTTTGCCAATGTGTAAAAAACTATCAATATAAAATCGCCATACTTTGCTTAAAAATAATAACATATTTATATCTTTAAATACGAAATAAGTATTTGAGTGCATAAATATATAAAAAAATGTTAAACTATCAAAATTTTATTAAAAATTTGTTAATAACATTATTTTTTTATAAATTTGTTGAATTAATAACTTGTTTAAGTATAAAATAATATGAAAAATCTATATTTTTTATCGTTCTTTGTCTTAATTGCTCATATTTCTTTTTCACAAACCGGCTTAAGAAATAATGGCAATAAAATTATAGTTT
>JALSQC010000384.1 GCA_026985625.1 Bacteroidales bacterium
TACATCGCCTACAATGCCGTCTTGTAGAATAAAATCTATAATTACCGACCAAGCTAATAATTTTTCGACACTCGAGGGAACAGATGTTAATATAGATTGGACAAACCCGTCTAATATTAATTTAATAAACGATGGTATTTCTTCTGATATTGATACTGCTACTACAAATACACAACTTACTGCAAATTGGCAAGCCGCGATAGATTCAAATTCGGGAATATCAACATATTTACTAGCTTTGGGTTCAAGTGCCGGAGATTCTGATATTGTTGGATTTACTCAAACCGGAAATGTTACCAATTATACTTTTAACGGATTAAATTTAACATACGGAAATACATATTATTTTACAATAAAAGCCGTTAACGGAGCAGGTTTGCATTCTTTTGCAAGCACAACAAGCGATGGAGTTTATATTAAGTCTCCAAATGCAGCTCCAAGTGCATCGTTTACTGTTTTAAACACTAATGTTTGTTCAGGAAACAGTATAGTTTTTTATAATACATCAACAAATGTAAGTAATTGCGAATGGTTTTTCGAAGGAGGCTATCCTTCGTCAACAACCGATTGTAATCCTACCGTAACTTATGATACTGCAGGAACTTATAGTGTAAAACTTATTGTGAGTAATAATTACGGAACCGATAGTATAATTTATAACAACTATATAAATGTTGAACAATCGCCTATTGCAAACTTTTCTTATTCGCCAACAAGCGGAGGAATACCATTAACTGTCTATTTTACAAATAATTCGGATTTTGCAAATACATATTTTTGGAATTTTGGAGACGGCATAACTTCTACCGATTCTAATCCGTATCACACTTATTATTCTACAGGCAATTATAATGTTATGCTAATATCGTATAATGCAAATTGTTCCGATACTTTTGCAATAAATAATGCTATTGATATTACAACTAATATAACAGATAAATATTATGCAAAAAAAATAATTATATATCCAAATCCTGCGACGTCATCAGTATCGCTTATATTTAATAATTTAACAGGAATAATACATAAAAATATATTTATTTACGATATTTACGGACATTGTGTAATTAACGGCAACAAAGCAATTATTGTAAAAAACAAACAGATAGAAAAATATACAATAGATATTTCGAATTTAGAAAAAGGCGTTTATTTTGTGCGTATAGGTAGTGCAATTGGTAAATTTATTAAAGAATAAAAAGCGTTATATTGGTAGTATTTTAATAATATGTAGTCCAACATATAATAAGGCAAAATAAGTTTTAAGATTTCTACCGAGATTAGTTTGTATGTTATTGATTTTGGTTGTAAAATGTGCTAAAAAAAGAGGTTGTTAACAACCTCTTTTTTGTGGGCCCACATGGGCTCGAACCATGGACCCCCTGATTATGAGTCAGGTGCTCTAACCAGCTGAGCTATGGGCCCCATAAAATGTAAAATTTAATTATACTTTTTAGGGATTGCAAAAATAAAAAAAAATAAAATATACAAAAATTATTTTAATAATTAATTTGTAAAAAAA
>JALSQC010000385.1 GCA_026985625.1 Bacteroidales bacterium
AATTAGATATTGCATTACTGTTTGATTCAAAAATTCCGGTTGTTTCTATTGTTTTTATATTATCTTTTATCATTTGATTTTGTAATTCTGCCATTAATATAACGGCAGCTCCTGTATTTTGATACTCTTGCAAAACTCCTGTTAAAAGCATATCTATTACTTTTGGTTTTTTAAGAGCTTTTAATATATGTGTAAAACCAAAAGGATATAGTTTGCCTTTTGTCTTTTGCATAGCTTCCGATAACGATGGCATTCCAATAACAAACCCTATTACTTGTCCGTCTTTTTCTACAAGTTTAATATATTTTGGATTTAAAACATTAAAATATTTGTTTGCATAAACATCTATCATTTTTTCGTCAAAAGGAATAACATACGGCAAAACCTGAAAAGCATCATTCAATATTTTAAAAACAGTTTTTATATATGGTTTTAGCTCGTCTATTTTTGCAAACGACTTAACACTTATACCATAACGTCGTTGAATTAAGCTTGAGCCCCTACTCGCCTTTTTTACGGCATCTTCTCCAATGGTTAATCTAAATTCGAGCCAATCGTTTTCTTTTTCGAAACCAAGTTTTTGTAAATGTTCTTTATAATAAGGTAAATGATATACCGATGCTATAGACGGCAAAAAATCAAAACCATCAATCAACATTCCCTGAGTATCTAAATTTGTAAAGCCTAACGGACCATGTATAAGTTCCATTTGCTTTTCTTTTCCCCAGTCGATAACAGTCTTTATTAAAGCCGACGAAACATTAAAATCGTCAATAAACTCTAAACGCGAGAATCGAATATATTTTTTCCCTGTTTTTTCGTTATATTTTTTATTTATAATAGCTCCAACGCGACCAACACATTTATTATCTTTAAATGCAAGAAAAAATTTAGCATCACAAAAATTAAATGCAGGATTTTTATCAGGCGAAATTGCTTTAATCTCGTCATCGATAATAGGAGGAACCCAAAATTTATTATCTTTATATAAATCAAACTGGAACTTTACAAAATTCTTTCTGTCTTGTTTTGTTTTTACCTCTATTATTTCCATATACTTATAACCTTATATCCAACTTATAATCAACAAAATACAACAATTTATTTTATGTATTAAGATAATTATAATTTATATTATACATTTTATTTTATAAAAATTTAAATGCGGAAAATTAACACCAATTAATTAATTATACAATTAATTTTATATAATTTAGTTATTTTTACATTATATTAAATTTTAAACATAAATTTTGATTACTGAATTTTATATAAAAAATATATATTGCTCGTGTTGCATTAAATTAATAAAGTTATTAATGGAACAAAACAATATCAAAATTATAAACTTACAATACGGATTGTTACAAGTTGCATTTAATAATAAAATCACAAAAAAAAATATAATAAAAATTATATCTGATAACGGTTTTGAGATTATTAATGATAAAGAAAAAATTTTAGTCGAAAAAATTAAAATTGCGGTTATAGAACTCATTCACGAGTTAAATAATGCAGA
>JALSQC010000386.1 GCA_026985625.1 Bacteroidales bacterium
CAATAATTCAACCAAATAATTATCATACTTTTTTCAAGAAAATTATTGTTTTTTTACCTATACCAACAATCTGCGCTAAATATTCTATAATAATTGGCTTTTGTAGGTAACTTTACAGTCTGACGGTCAAGTGTATGAGTAGTGGCGGGATTTTTCGTACTTACTTTTATTTTGCACTGTCGTATATTTTATGTATTTTGTTCATATTTAGTGCTTTGCCCGCCATTGCTTATACACAATGTTGTGAGCCGTTTTTATTCAATCAACATATTTTTGTTTAAAAAAGAAATCTTTCTCCTTAAAAATTATTATAATTGCAAATATTAGTAATAAACCTGTTTGTATTACCTTGCTATCAGGATGAGTAGCAAATATCTCATTGAAATATCCTGCCGTAATATGAAATATTATCGGAACAATTATGTTTCTATGGGATTTATAATAAAGCCAATTCATTATAATTACAAAGGGGAAAATACTAATCAGGAAATTTACACTATGTATCCAACCTGTTTCAACTAAATTGCTTTGATAATAATGGTTTATAGTTGAAAGTGGAATATGCCAAATTCCCCAAAAAAGAGCAAAAATGATAGATGTTTTAAATAAATTAAATTTGTTCCTTAAAACATCTGTGCCATAGGTATGCCATCCCAATTCTTCAAAAATCGGTGCCATTATAAGCAGAAACCATACAGGAAAAACACCTGATGTAAATGTGTAATGCCCTGTTATGGTAAATTGTTGCGGACTATATCCGAATAATAATGAAATTGTTTGTGCAAGTAAAATACTTCCCAACATTAAAAAAAATGTAAGGAATAGATAAATAGGTTTAATCTTGCTAATATTTAAAAATCTTTCCGTTAAATCTTTTTTCAAATTAGAGTCTCTGCTAATTAGCCAAAAAGCAATAATCATAGGTGTAATTAAACCAATAAAACCTAAAATTGAAGCCAATATCATATTAGAATCTTTTTGATGACTAATATATCCTGCAATAATCCAGAGTATCCAAGGAATAACCGTAGATAAACTGTAAAAAAGAATAGGGTGTTTATAATTATTTATTTTCATAGTTCTTGATAATCTCCATTCAATTTTTCTTTGTTTAATGGCTCACAACAAAAAAACAAAAAAGCAGATATCTAATTTAGTTTTTTTGTATAATGTATTATTCTAAGACAGCTTTAATAATAAATTTATACTAAATGTAATAAGAATAAAACTTTATTCTTCTTCAAATTTTATAACTTCAACAGGGCAAGACTCGGCAGCCTCTATAATTTCATCTTTTGACGAGTTTAAATCAGCACCTTCTTTTACCTCTGATACATCGTTAACTTCGAATATTTCGGGAGCTGTTTCTTCGCAAAGTCCGCAAGATATACAGCCTTCTTCAACCCATACTTTTTTTATAGCCATTTTTATTTGTTTTTTTATGATTAATAATGTGCAAAGATAATAATTTATTTAGATTAAATCTAAATAAATGTATTTTTTTTAATTGTTTTAACAAAAATTAATTTAAAAGCAATTACATAAACATATATATTTAATTAAATTTGCAAATCAATAAACACAATATATGTTTACACTTTTTAAAAAAGAGATTAATAATTTTTTCAGTTCGCTAATAGGCTATATAGTAATAATTGTTTTCTTACTGGTAAACAGTTTATTTATTTGGGTTTTCCCCGGCAAATTTAACATTTTAGATTCTGGATATTCCACATTACAATCGTTATTTATATTATCGCCTTGGATATTTTTATTTTTAGTTCCTGCTATTACAATGAGATTAATTTCCGACGAAAAAAAATCCGGGACAATAGAACTTTTATTTACACGTCCATTAAGCGATTTTCAGATTATATTTGTTAAATATCTTGCAGGAGTTTCTCTAGTATTATTTTCTATTTTACCATCGTTAATTTATTTTATATCAGTTTATTATTTAGGCAACCCTGTTGGTAATATCGATACAGGAGCCACTTGGGGCTCTTACATAGGACTGTTTTTTTTAGCAAGCGTATATGCATCAATAGGTATTTTTGCATCGGCATTAACACAAAATCAAATAATAGCATTTATAGTATCAATGCTATTATCGTTCTTTTTTTATATAGGATTTGAATCAATATCGTCATTAAGTTTTTTTAAATCAATACAAGGTATAATAATTAATTTTGGAATAGACGAGCATTATAAATCAATAAGCAGAGGAGTTATAGATACCCGCGATATTATATATTTTACAAGTATAATAGCCGGATTTTTATTTGCAACAAAATTAGTTTTACAAAGCAGAAAATGGTAAAAAAGCAAAATAAAAGAAATATAAAAAAATATCATATTACAGAATTTATTATTATTCTTATTATCTTAATTTTAACAAATTATGTTGCTTCGTTTGTTTTTGGACGATTCGATTTAACAGCCGACAAACGTTATACAATATCAAATACAACAAAAGATTATTTAAAAAAACTCGACGATATTGTATATTTTAAAGTTTATCTTAACGACGATAATTTACCTTATGATTTTCAACGATTACGCAATAGCATAAAAGAAATGTTAGACGAATTTCGTGTTTACGGAAAAGATAACATACAATACGATTTTATTAATCCTACCGAAAGTAACAATAAAAAAACTATAAATAAAATATATAAACAATTATACGACAAAGGCTTAACTCCCGCAAATATATCCGAAAAAAATAAAGATGGTTCCACGTCGCAACAAATATTATTTCCGGGAGCATTAGTATCGTATAAAAACAAAGAAATTGCAATAGACTTTTTTAAAGATAATGCCGAACTGTCATCGGTTCAAAACCTTAATAACTCTATTCAAGATTTAGAATACACACTAACCAACGCCATTCATAAACTACAAACAATAGAAAAACCAAAAATTGCATTCATCTACGGACACAAAGAGTTAGATGCTCCTTACGTTGCCGACTTAACAAAGTCGTTACAAGAATTTTACGATGTTGATAGAGTTAAAATAAATAAACAATTACACGCCTTAGATAATTACAACTTAATAATTATAGCAAAACCCGACTCCTTTGTAGATAAATACGATAAATTTATTATAGACCAATTTATAATGAAAGGCGGAAAGTCGTTTTGGCTTTACGACCCTGTAAATGCAAATCTCGACAGTTTAGCTTATTTACCTTATACTTTAGCACAAATAAGAAAAACAAATATCGACGACCTGTTATTTAATTACGGAGTAAGAGTAGATCCTAACCTTATACAAGATATGCAATGTGCTGTTATACCGGTAAATACAGCAATAGCAGGTATGCCTCCAAAATTTGAACCGGCACCTTGGATTTTTTATCCATTAATTAATCCCGACGGCACACACCCAATTAATAAAAATCTTAACATTATAAAAACACAGTTTGTAAGCACAATAGATACCGTTGGCGAAGATAAAAACATAAAAAAAACATTTCTGTTGCGAACATCAAAATTCTCGCGAGTAATAAATGCACCTGCACGTATAAGCTTAGACATTTTAAATAAAGAACCCAACCCTCGAATATTTACAAAACACAATTTACCTATTGCCGTGTTACTCGAAGGAAAATTTCAGTCGCTATTTAAAAACAGATTAACACCTGAGATAGAAAACAATAAAGATATTGCATTTAAAAAAGACAGTAAACCTACAAAAATGATTGTAGTATCCGATGGCGATATTATTAAAAATAATTTACGGCGACGTGGCAAAAACTACATTCCATATCCTTTAGGTTACGACAGATATACTCGACAAATGTTCGGTAACAAAGAGTTTGCACTTAATTGCATAAACTACTTACTCGACGACTCCGGAATAATGAACGTTCGTAAACATAACTTTAAATTACGTTTACTCGATAGAGTTAAATCAAACAACGAACGATTATTTTGGCAACTAATAAACATTATTCTACCATTATTGTTTATAATAATAATAGGCATAATTATAAACATTATACGAAAACGAAAATACGCTTAAACAAAAAAATAATTAAGAACCTTTAAATTATAATAAGCAAAAAATGAAATCACAAAAATTAATATTAGCAGTTTTAATAATTTTAGTTATAATATCTGCATTTTTTTATTTCTCTAACCAAAACAGCACAATAAAAAAAGAATTAAAAGATTTTGCTGTTGAAGATACAGCATCAATAGATAAAATTTTTATGGTAGATAAATTTAATCAAAAAGTTTTATTAGAACGAGGCGACAATTATACCTGGACAGTAAACTCAAAATACAAAGCACGCAAAGATGCTATAGATATGCTATTAAAAACCATAAAACTTGTAAAAGTAAAAATGCCTGTAGCAAGAGCAGCTCGCGAAAATATAATAAAACGTTTAGCAAGTCAATCGATAAAAGTAGAGATATACTCAAAAGGCAAATTAATTCGCAGATATTATGTTGGCGATGCAACACAAGACCACTCAGGAACATATATGTTGTTAGAAAACTCAGCATCACCGTTTATTACACATATAGATGGATTTACAGGTTATTTAACAACTCGGTATTTTATAAGCGAACGGTTATGGAAAGTAAACTCGGTATTTTACTATCCAAAATTTAAAAATATATCAAAAGTAAGTTTACAATATCCGCAAACACCCGAAAAATCGTTTACAGCCGAACAATTAGGATACAATAAATTTGCACTAAAAGATTACCACGGAAACAATATAAAAAACTTTGATACTCTTAAAGTTAAACAATATATGTCGCTATTTAAAAAAGTAAACTACGAAGCACCCGTTGTAAATATGCGAAAAACACGTAGAGACTCTATAAATGCAATGCCTTACGAACAAATATTTACAGTCGAAGATATTAACGGAATAAAAAATACTATTAAAACAAAACTTGTTCCCAATATAGATACAACATTAGACGATAAAGGCAATATAATTGTAAACAAATATGACTTAGACCGAATGTATTGCTTTATGCACAATGATTCCGAGATTGTTACAGTGCAATACTATGTTTTCGACCCTTTAATTAAAGATATTAAAGAATTTATAAAAAAAGATTAATACTATATGTTTAATTTAGCAAGTCTATCAGGATTTTTATTTCCATTCCCGGAGATATTTTCTCGTAAAGAATATTATATACAGCATTTGTAATTGCAAGTTCAATGTTAAATCTTTTATTAATCTCGTATATTCCCTTAACAGCATAATATCCCTCGGCAACCATATTCATCTCAAACTGGGCAGCTTTAACCGAGTAACCTTTTCCTATCATATTACCAAACGTTCGATTCCTGCTAAAAGTAGAATAAGCCGTAACTAATAAATCGCCCAAATATACCGAATTTTTTATATCACGAGTAATAGGATGCACAACATCAACAAAACGTTTAATCTCGCGAATAGCATTTGATATTAATACAGCCTGAAAATTATCGCCATAACCTAATCCATGGCAAATACCCGACGCCACAGCCATAATATTTTTCATTACGGTAGCATACTCGGTTCCAAAAATATCATCAGACAAGCTTGTACGAATATATCGCGATGCAAACAACTTTGATATATATTGAGCATCATTATAATTTTGAGTAGATATTGTTAAATATGTTAACCTCTCGAGAGCAATTTCCTCGGCATGACTAGGACCCGAAACCACCCCAAGTTTTGATAAAGGCACATCGTATTTTTTATGCATAAAATCACAAACCGTAAGATAATCTTCGGGAACTATACCTTTAATTGCCGATAAAATCATTTTATTTTTAAACGCTGCTTTTTTAACCCCGTCAAGAGTAACTTTTAAAAATGCCGATGGCACAACAAGAAATACAATTTCGGCATCTTTTATAGTATCCTCTACATTTGTAAAAAAGTTTAATTTCTTGATATCAAGTTTAACCGAACTTAAGAAATTAGGATTTCTATTATTTTTTAAAATAAAATCTATGCTTTTTTGATGACGTATATACCAATTAATTTCATTAGTATTATCGAGTAATATTTTAATAATTGCAGTTGCCCAACTACCCTCTCCAATAACGGCAATTTTTTTATTCATAAAAATATTTTAAATTATAAAACTAAATAAGAAATTAACCTAAACGATTTATTCGTTGAAGCATTTTTAAATCCTTGATAATAATTTTTTTACCATTTAGAGCTATTACTTTTTCGCTTGCAAAAGACGATAAAGTTCTAATAGCATTCGATGTTGTCATATTTGATAAATTAGCCAAATCTCCTCGCGATAAATAAACTTTTATTGTTTTATTATCCTCCTCATATCCATAAGTATCAATTAAAAACAACAACGACTCAGCCAATCGTCCTCTTATATGTTTTTGTGTTAATGTTACTGTTCTTTTGTTAGAAAAACCAAGCTCTTTTGCAAGTAAATTTATTAATTTTAAAGCAAAATCTCCATTATTTTTAATAACCTTTAACAAACTTGCTTTATCTAAAACACAAACTTCCGACTCCTCAATTGAAATTGCCGACGAAATATAATTTTCGTTAGCAAACAAAGCCCTATAACCAATAAACCCTACAGGTTTTGCCATTCTAACAATTTGTTCCCTACCACCAATACCTTCCTTAAAAATTTTAACCTTACCTTTCGACAAACAAATTAGCCCCATTGGCTTATCCCCCTCCTTATAAATAACCTCGTTTTTTTTATATTTTGAACATGTATAATTTTGACTTAATATTTTTTTTTCGTCATTAGAAAGTCCGAAAAAAACCGAATTCTCATTATTAATACAATCAATACAATCTTTAAAATTATTATCGTAATACATAATACATGCTATTTGTGTTTTAAAACACCAAAAGTAATTATTGTTTTAGATTAGACAAAATAAATTAAACAAAAAAACACCTTATTTAAAACTTTTTATTATTTTTATTATATTTGTGCATTATTTATTAATTAATATTTTATAATATGAAAAAAATTACACTTATTACATTATTAATGT
>JALSQC010000387.1 GCA_026985625.1 Bacteroidales bacterium
CATTTAAAAATAGATACAGGAATGAAACGTTTGGGGTTCGAAGAATCCGAGATAGACGATTTAATCAATAATATAAAAACAAAACCCGAATTTAATATTAAGTCAATTTTATCGCACCTTGTAGGTAGTGACGAAGAAATCCACGATAAATTTTCCGAATTACAAATATCAAGATTTTTAAAAATATCAGAAAAAATATCAAACAACTACAATTACAAAATATATAAACATATTTTAAACTCATCGGGTATAGAACGTTTTGCAAATGCACAATTCGATATGGTTAGACTTGGAATAGGTCTGTATGGATTTAGTCCAAATAATCAAGATAAATTAGAACCTGTAAACTCTTTAAAAACAGTAATATCGCAAATAAAAACAGTAAAAGTAGGGGAGACTGTAGGATATGGACGTAAAGGGAAAGTTACTCGTGACTCAAAAATAGCAATACTACCTATAGGTTATGCCGATGGATTAAACCGAAGATTAAGTAACGGAGTAGGGAAATTTTTTATAAACAACAATAAAGTTCCAGTAATTGGCAATATCTGTATGGATATGTGTATGATTGACATTACCGACATTGACAATGTAAAAGAAGGCGATATAGTAGAAATATTTGGAAAAAATAATCCAATAAACCAAATAGCAAAATCTATTGATACAATACCTTACGAGATATTAACAGGAATATCACAACGAGTAAAAAGAATTTTTTATCACGAATAATTTTTTTATATTTGTAATCTAACATCTTAAAAATAAATATTATGAAACATTTTTACTTATCAACAATTTTAGTTGTTTTATCATTTGCAACATTTGCTCAAATACCTAACCCTATTGATTCATCGGGGTTTCCTGCAAATAACGATTCATCGCGTATCTACGAATACGATATGCCTATAACCGAAACATTTACCGATTCAACATCGGCAAACGATTCGCTAACGGTTTTTAGAGGAATGCAAAAATCTATGGAAGCAGCAAGCGACCAAATATTATCACCGGTAATAAACGATACAGGGAATGTAAATTGGGAACTTGTTACTTTTTACTATACATTTAATCACGATTGGACAAAACTTTGGGTAACACCAAATCAATATATTCCGGGAAACACCGATTTTCCCGATGCCAATTTAGTATATTACAAAGATTTAAACGGACACCCTACATATAATTATTATAAACTTGATAATACAGGTTTTTACGAATTAGGATCAAGAGATAATAGTAGTTCGCCTGTTACAGTAAAAAACGCACCATACAAGCCAAATGCAATGTTTAACTTAGATTATAACAATCCTAATAACATTACAGACTTTCTTGATACATCAACAGCATATTCGTCATCGGGCAATATGTATACATATTCAAAATACAGTATAGACGTTGATGCATACGGAACTTTTACGATAACCACAGGTTCGTCAACAAATCCTACTCATACCGTATACGATAATTGTTTGCGAACAAGAACATTGTCTATTGACACAAT
>JALSQC010000388.1 GCA_026985625.1 Bacteroidales bacterium
TGTCTCGGTTAGCGAAAAAGCCACAGATTTTTATTACAAAAAAAATTTAAATATACCATTAGCTGTTGTAATGGGAGCCGAAGATGTAGGTATAAGCACTGATTTATTACGCATATCCAACGAACTTGTAAAAATACCAATGCTTGGAAAAATAGAGTCGTTAAACGTATCTGTTGCAACAGCAATAATACTTTACGAAGTTGTAAAACAACGAATAAAAAAATAATTTGTAAAATTTATATTAACCCCTGTTTAATCTGTCTAAATTTCGTTTATTATCTCTTGCTTTTAAATCTTCGCGTTTATCAAAAAGGCGTTTACCTCTGGCAAGACCAACATCTAATTTTGCAAATCCTTTTTCGTTAATAAAAATACGCAAAGGAATAATTGTAAACCCTTTTTCTTTTATTTTTTTTTGTAATTTTCTTAATTCTTTTTTTGTTAGCAACAACTTTCGTTGGCGTTTTGCCTCGTGGTTATAATGACTTGCATAAGTATATTCTGATATATGTAAACCCTTTACCCACAACTCATTATCTAAGAATATACAATACGAGTCGGTAAAACTTATTTTTCCCTCACGAATAGATTTTATTTCGGTTCCCAACAATTGAATTCCTGCAGTATAAGTTTCTAATATCTCATATAAGTAATATGCTTTTTTATTTTTTATATCTATTTTTTTTTGATTTTTCACGCTAACAAGGTTTTTAAATAAAATATTGAAATGTCTTTATTAAAATAAAAATTAATACTAATAAAACAGCATAACTTGCCGATACCAAAAACCGTTGATTATCAGTTAACTTATATATTACACTTACTCCCGTTACAAAAATATATACCGAATACACCTCCGATAAAAAAGTAATAAATAAATGACTGCTATCAATAAATAAATTAGTGATTATAGAAACAAATAATAAAATTACCGACGAAAAACTTATAAGCTTTACAATATCTATAAATTTATTATTTTTATTGTAAAACAAAAAAATATACCTCATTGTAAAAATTGTTAAAAAAAACCAAATAGTATAGGTAATTACAAAAAAAACAACTTTTACAAAAATAAAACTTATACCTAATTTTAATCCTAAACTTAGCAAAAGTCCAAAAAATAATGATACCGAAGCTATAAACAATAAAACAAAAAATAATAAAATTAAATCAGAAACACTAAATTCTTCCGACTTAATAATATCCCAACCGTTTTTAGGCGAGGTAACTATTTGTAATAATATATTTTTAATATTTTTAATTTTCATATTATATAATGCAAAATAAATAAATATAATTATCTTTGTAAAGTAAAAAATTAAAAACTATGGAAAATAATACAAAACAAAATGCCGAAGACAACACAATAGCCATTCTTGCTTATATAACAATTATAGGTTGGATAATTGCATTGGTAATGAATAACGATAAAAAATCAGACTTAGGAGGTTTTCACATACGCGAGAGTTTAGGTATTATGCTAGTATCTTTTGCAGTTATGATTGTAGCTTTTATATTTGCTTTTATACCTTTTTTAGGAAGTTTAATTACAGTTATTCTATGGTTAGCCATTATGGCTATGTGGATTATGGGCTTAATAAACGCCATTAATAAAGAGAAAAAAACTTTACCCGTTATTGGCGATTTTTTTCAAAAAACATTTGCAAGCATAGGTAAATAAATTGAGTGCAGATAACAACTTTATCACAATTCTTGGTCATACAGCCGGAGGAAAAACATCAGTAGCAGCAAACCTTGCTTATAAAATTAACGGAGAAATTATATCTGCCGATTCACGGCAAATTTACCGTAAAATGGATATAGGAACAGGCAAAGACCTGTCAGACTATACAATAAACAATAAAAAAATATCATACCACCTTATCGATATTAAAGATGCAGGATATAAATATAATGTTTACGAATATCAAACCGATTTTTTAAAAATATACAATAAACTAAAAAATAAAAATATTACACCTATTCTTTGTGGCGGAACAGGTTTATATATTGAGGCAATACTTAAAGGATATAAACTTATTAATGTTCCCGAGAATAATAATCTTCGTAAAGAACTATCGCAAAAAACACACAAAGAACTTATAAAAATTTTATTACAATACAAACAACAACACAACAAAAGCCATATTGACACAAAAAAACGAACAATACGGGCTATAGAAATAGCCGATTACTACTCAAAAAACAAAAATATTAATACAAATTTCCCAAAAATAAACTCTTTGATTATTGGAATAAATTTCGATAGAGTTACACGACGTAAACGAATAACCGAGCGACTTATATCGCGTATAAACGAAGGAATGATTAACGAAGTAAAACAATTAATAAACAACGGAATAAATCCCGAAGATTTAATATACTACGGACTCGAATACAAATTTATTACCAAATACATAATAGGCGAACTATCATACGACAAAATGATATCGCAATTAAAAACAGCAATACATCAATTTGCAAAACGACAAATGACATGGTTTCGCCGAATGGAACGAAACGGCTTTAAAATTAATTGGATAAACGGAGAATTACCTATGAATAAAAAAATAGAAGAAATTCTTTTTTTATTTAAAAATCACTTACAAAAACATTAAAACTAAATAAATTTACATATATTTGTAAAAAAATAAGTGGAAAGATTTGTGTTGATTGCAACCACTATCAAAAAATGCTAAACCGACATTAAAACTGTCCTATTAGTATAAAATCCACTTAAAAACTTAAACAATTTATTAATTTTTAAATTTTTTTAAAATGGGATATTTATTTACATCAGAATCGGTATCAGAAGGACACCCTGATAAAGTTGCCGACCAAATTTCCGACGCATTATTAGATTACCTATTAGCTTACGACCCAAAATCTAAAGTTGCAATAGAAACCCTTGTTACAACAGGACAAGTTGTTGTTGCGGGCGAAGTGCATTCAAAATCTTATGTTGACGTTATTAATACAGCACGCAAAACCATAAACAAAATAGGATATACCAAAGACGACTATATGTTTAGCGGAAACTCTTGCGGAGTATTAAACGCAATACACGAACAATCTACAGATATTCGTCAAGGAGTCGAAAAACAAGATCCTATGAATCAAGGAGCAGGAGACCAAGGAATGATGTTCGGCTATGCAAGTCGCGAAACCGATAATTACATGCCTTTGTCTTTAGAGCTATCGCACCTTTTGCTTATAGAACTAGCCGAAATTCGTCGCGAAGGAAAACAAATGACATACCTGCGTCCCGATTCAAAATCGCAAGTTACAATAGAATACGACGACAATAATAAACCTGTTAAAATTAACACAATAGTAGTATCTACACAACACGACGACTTTATGTCTAACGACAACGAAATGGTATCAAAAATAAAACAAGATGTTATTAATATTTTAATACCTCGAACAAAAGCTAAACTACCAGCTCACATCCAAAAACTATTTAACGACGATATAATATATCATGTAAATCCAACGGGAAAATTTGTAATTGGAGGACCACACGGAGATACAGGATTAACAGGTCGAAAAATTATAGTTGACACTTATGGTGGCAAAGGAGCTCACGGAGGAGGAGCTTTTTCTGGTAAAGACCCAAGCAAAGTTGACCGTTCGGCCGCTTATGCAGCTCGCCATATAGCAAAAAATATGGTTGCAGCAGGTTTAGCCGACGAAGTATTAGTACAACTATCTTATGCAATAGGCGTTGCAAAACCGGTAGGCGTTTTTATAGACACCTATAATACCGCTAAAATAAATTTATCCGACGGAGATATTGCAAAAAAAATAAACAATATTTTTGATTTACGACCAAGAGCAATAGAAGAAAGACTAAAACTACGCTACCCTATTTATTCCGAGACAGCATCTTACGGACACATGGGACGACAACCAAACATGGTAACAAAAAAATTTCATTCTCCTTACTTTGGAGATAAAGAATTATCAGTAGAGCTATTTACTTGGGAAAAATTAGACTATGTTAATAAAATAAAACAAGAATTTAACTTATAATATAAATACATTATAATTATATTTTTATATAAAAACTCACACACTTTTGTATAAAAAAAATTAAAAATTAAAAATTATTTATTAAACTTACACTTTAAATTAAAATTAAACTGCTATGAAAAAAATATTTTTTTTAAGTATAGTAATTTTTATGTTTATTGCTATTGGGGAAAATATTAAAGCTCAAAAAGTAGTTCATCCTACAAAAACATCACGTGCCGTTTATCACGATACTTATGGACCTTTAATAAAAATTAATAAGAATCGTAAATTCTTAACAAAGCAAGAAGTTATAGAAAGAAACGAAACTTTTGAACGTAACGAAACTTTAAAAGAACGTTCATATCCGTTTGCTTCAACTGCATTACCAAAAGGAGCTGATCCTGTTTGGCAAAAAACATTTAATGTTAACAAAAGCATTAACTCAACAGCACAAATAATTCAAAACTTTGCAGGAAAAACATCTCCCTACGATCCTCCTGATTGTAATGGAGCTGTAGGTCCTAATTATTTTTTTCAAACAATAAATACCGAATATGCCATATATGACAAAAACGGCAACTTTGTTACAGGAAACAATATGAACACCTTATTTTCAGGAGTTACAGGGTCAAATAATAACGATGGCGATCCTATAATTCTTTACGACGAACAAGCCGGACGATGGCTTGCTGCAGAATTCTCAATATCAAGTTCTCCATACTATATGCTTATAGCTGTTTCTCAAACAGGTGATCCTACAGGAACATGGGATCGCTGGTCATTTCAAATGAACGGTTTTCCCGATTATATGAAATTTGGTATATGGGAAGACGGTTATTATATGGCTACAAACACTTCCAGTGGCGACGATATTTATGTTTTTGAACGAAGTGTTATGTTAAGCGGAGGAGCATCTCCACAAATGATACAATTCGATAATCCAAACAGACCTAATACCTCATTTCATTGCATAATGCCTTTTGATTGTGACTGGTCTTATGCTCCAAGCGGAACTCCCGGTGGTTTTATTACAATAAACGACGATGCTTGGGGTGGCACCGGCGACCAATTATGGATATTTGAATGTTCTGTTGATTGGAACAATACAGCAAACTCTACTTTCTCAAGAACACAAACCATTAATGTTGCATCTTTCGATAGCAATTTTGGTTCATCAATGGATAATATTACACAAAAAGGAACAAGCCAAAAACTAGACGGAATACCACAAGTATTAATGTATAGGGCACAATATGTTAATTTTGGAAATGGCGACGAAAGAATAGTTTGCAACCATACTGTAGATGTTGATGGATCCAACCATGCAGGAGTTCGTTGGTACGAACTACAAAAATCAGGAGGAAATTGGAGTATCCGACAACAAGGAACTTATGCTCCCGATGCCGACAACAGATGGATGGCAGGTATATCCGAAAATCAACATCACGAAATAGGATTAGCATATTCTGTTTCAAGTTCAAATACTTATCCAAGCATTAGATGCACAGGACAATCGGCAACAGAAAATGCAAACGCCTCAGGAAATATGGATATAACCGAAGCCGTATTACAAGCAGGAACATCGTCGCAAACATCAAGTAATCGCTGGGGCGATTATGCAGGTATGTCAGTAGACCCTAACGATAGCATTACATTTTGGTTTACATCGGAATACAATGCAAATAAAACAACAAAAATATCGGCTTTTAGATTCCAAGATACAGGAGATCCGTTTAATTTATCGGCTAACGGAGTATCATCAGATCAAGTAGATGTAACATGGAACCTAAATACAACAGGCGATAATACATTAATAGCATATAATACAACCAACACATTTGGCACACCTGCAAACGGAACAACATATTCGGCAGGGCAAACAATACCCGGTGGAGGAACTGTTTTATATTACGGACCAAATACAACATATAACCATACAGGTTTAGATTGTGGTTCG
>JALSQC010000389.1 GCA_026985625.1 Bacteroidales bacterium
TTGTTTCTCGTGTCGAAAAAATAAAAAAATTAGGAGCTAAAACTCAAAAATCAATATCAAATAAATTATTAGACAGAGCAATTGACGATGATGAATAGTTTAATTCTTAATTCTTAATTCTTAATTTTTAATCCTTAATCTTTAATCAAAAAAAACTTTAGGATACAAATTAAACCTTATTAAAAAAAAATTGTCAGAATTTTATAAAATAAAAACAGAATTTTGTAAAACATAATACAACAAACTTATATAACTTTGTTTTTTTATTAAAAAATAACAAATTATGCAATTAAAAAATAATATAGCAATTAGCGAAAACGGCTTTATATTTGACCCTAATACAGGCGAGAGCTACTCGCTAAATCCAATAGGAACTGAAATTCTTAATCTGTTGAAAGAAAAAAAAACAGACGACGAAATTATTAATTTTTTAAACGAAAAATACGATTCCGACAAATTAACAATAGAAAAATCGTTAAACGAATTTTACAGTTTTTTACAAGAGTATAACCTTAGCGAAAATGACTAAACAAAAACTTACAATTGCAGTTACCGGATTAAATAACACCGATAATCCAGGTCCAGGAATACCTGTAATACGAGGAATACTGGATAGCAACGATTTTGAAGCAAAAATAATAGGATTAGCATACGAAAACTTAGAACCCGGAATTTATATGGACAATATTGTCGATAAAGTTTACTCGGTTCCGTATCCGTCAACAGGCACCGATACATTAATAAAACGAATCGAATATATAAATTCTAAAGAAAAAATAAATGTTCTAATTCCTAATTTCGATGCAGAGTTATACTCGTTTATGCGAGCCGATACACAATTAAAACAAATGGGGATACATACTTTTTTACCAACATTAAAAAGTTTTGAAGAACGACACAAATCAAATCTTGATAAATTTGGAAAAAAATATGGCGTAAAAGTTCCAAAAAGCATTAGTGTATTAAATATTAACGATATTTATAAAATAACCTCCGAATTAAACTTTCCGTTACTTGTAAAAGGCAGATTTTACGATGCCTATGTATGTTACAACAACGAACAAGTTATAACTAATTTTAATAAATTATCATCAAAATGGGGAGTTCCCGTAATAATTCAAGAATTTGTTAAAGGAACCGAGGTTAATGTTGTTGCCCTTGGCGACGGTAAAGGAAATACAATTGGAGCTGTTCCTATGCGCAAACAATACATAACCGATAAAGGAAAAGCTTGGGGTGGAATAACAATTGACGATAACCAAATGTTAAAAATAACAAAAGACATTATAAAAAAAACAAAATGGCGTGGAGGAATGGAATTAGAAATGATTAAAACCAACAATAGCGAATACTTTCTTATCGAAATAAATCCACGAATCCCCGCATGGGTTTACCTTGCCGTAGGAGCAGGACAAAACCTGCCCGAAGCTCTTGTAAAATTAGCACTTGGACAAAAAGTAGAACCATATCAAAAATACGATGTAGGAAAAATGTTTGTTCGTTATTCATACGACATTATAATGGATATGACAAAGTTTAAACAACTATCTACCCTTGGAGAAACAAATTAATCTTTTAAAAAAAATAAAATCTTAAAAAAATGGCAAAATTACCTTTCGAAAGACCGATAATAAAAAAAATAAACATAGGCGTTCCCAATAAAATAGGAATGAAAACCGAATATACACCAATAACCGAAATAGATGGAGTATCGGTAAAACAAATGATAAAAGAATACGGTTCGCCGGTATACGTAATATCCGAAAAAACAATTAGAGAAACATATAAAAAAGCATACTCGGCATTTGCCGTAAGATACCCTAAAATTCAGTTTGCATGGTCGTATAAAACAAACTACTTAAATGCAGTTTGCAAAACATTTCACCAAGAAGGCTCTTGGGCAGAGGTTGTTTCGGGTTTCGAATACGATAAAGCAATAGCAAACAAAGTAAAACCACAACATATTGTTTTTAACGGACCCGACAAATCACGCGAAGATTTAATAAAAGCAATTAAAAATCAATCGCTAATACATATCGACCATTTTGACGAACTTTATACAATAATATCGCTTACAAGCGAACTAAACGAAACCCCAAAAGTTGCCATTCGCGTAAATATGGACACAGGAGTTTATCCTCAATGGTCGCGTTTTGGATTTAATTACGACAACGGCGAAGCTTGGGACGCATTAAACCGTATAATGATAAGTAAAAAACTCGATTTAATAGGATTACATGCACATATCGGCACATATATGATGACAGCCGAAGCTTATAAAATAGCAGGACAAAAATTATCGGACTTAGCCGTAAAACTTAAAGAAAAATATAACCACACAATAAAATATATAGACTTTGGCGGAGGATTTGCATCTAAAAACACACTTATAGGAGCATATTTACCCGGCTCAGACACCTGTCCAAGTTTTGACGATTATGCCGAGGCAATTACATCGTCGATAATAAACTCAAAAATAAAACCCGACGATTTTCCAACAATAATGTTAGAAACAGGACGTGCTTTAATCGACGATGCAGGTTACATATTAGGAACAGTTTTAGCAAATAAAAAATTAGCCGACGGCTCAAACTCTACAGTTATAGATGTTGGTGTAAATTTATTATTTACATCGTTTTGGTACGAACACCAAATTACACCGGCTCAAGAATTTTCGCCATATACCGAAAACACAACAATTTACGGACCTCTATGTATGAATATAGACGTTATACGACGTTCGGCAAATTTACCTATAATGAAAAAAGGCGATAATTTTGTAATTAGCAGGATAGGAGCATACAATATGACACAATGGATGCAATTTATTGCTCTACGACCAAAAATATTAATGATAGATTTAAAAGGAAACGTCCATATTATTCGCGAAAACGAAAAATTAAAAGACATAGTATCAATGGAAAGAACACCCGAACACCTAAACAACTTTGATGTTTAATGAATAAAATAACAATAAATAAATTTGTAAACTCGATACTACTATCGTACTCGCAAATATTTTTCTCGGCAAACTTGTTTTTAGCAAGTTTGCTGTTCTTTGTATCTTTTATAGATATTTATATAGGTATATCAGGATTAATAGCAGTTGCTACTGCAAACATATTTGCTTATATATTTGGATTTAACAATAACAACATAAAAAACGGACTTTACGGATTTAATGCCCTTTTAGTCGGTTTTGGAATAGGAGTCTATTTTAAATTAACAATATTACTACTTGTTTTAATATTTTTTGTAGCAATATTTACAATGTTATTAACCGTTGCTATTGAAGGTATTTTTGCAAAATACCGTTTACCATTTTTAAGCATTCCTTTTTTAATTGCTATTTGGACATTTTATTTATCGTCTAAAGAATTTACTTACCTTGGAATAAGCCAACGAGGAATTTATTACCTTAACGATTTATATAACATTGGAGGACAAAAACTTGTAGATATATATAATTGGGCAAATAATTTTAATTTACCACAATCGATAAAAACATATTTTATATCGCTAAGTGCAATATTTTTTCAGTATAATATTTTAACAGGACTTATTATTGCCATAGGATTATTAATTTACTCGCGAATATCGTTTATACTATCGCTTTTAGGATTTTACTCGGCATTTGTTTTTTATATTATGATAGGTTCCGATATTACACAAGCAACTTATCTTTACATAGGATTTAACTTTATATTAACAGCAATTGCCATTGGAGGCTTTTTTATAGTACCGTCAAAAACATCGTATTTGTCGAGCATATTAATAATTCCGTTAGTTGTAATTTTAACCGTAAGTTTAAGCGTTATTTTCTCAGTTTACGGATTATCGGTTTATTCACTACCATTTAATATTATTGTAATTTTATTTATTTATATCTTAAAACTAAGAGTAAACAAACGAAACTTTTTAACCGAAGTTTTAATTCAAGAAGGCAGTCCCGAAAAAAATATATACGCATATAAAAACAACATAAAACGATTTGGAAACTTATATAAATACTTTCCTATTAAACTACCATTCTTTGGCGAATGGTATGTCTCGCAAGGACATAACGACAAAATTACACACAAAGACGAATGGCAACATGCTTGGGACTTTGTAATTATAGACAATAATAATAAACAATACATAAATGACGGCAATAAAGTTGACGATTATTATTGCTACAATAAACCTGTAATTGCTCCTGCAAACGGCACCATAGTTGATATTATTGACGGAATACCCGATAATAAAATAGGAGATGTTAATTTAATAGAAAATTGGGGAAACTCAATAGTAATAAAACACGCCGAATTTTTATACTCACAAATATCACATATAAAAGCCGGTAGTTTTAAAGTCTCTGTAGGAGATACTGTAAAGCATGGCGATATATTAGCAAATGTAGGAAACTCGGGACGTTCGCCATTTCCTCATCTGCACTTTCAGATTCAAGCTACACCATATGTAGGATCAAAAACTATTAACTACCCTATAAGTTCATATATTGTTTACGAAAATAATAAACCAAAAATAAAAACATTTACTAACCCTAAAGTAAACCAAAAAATTACAAGTGTAAATAAAAACTCAATGCTTGCCGAAGCATTTAATTTTGTTCCCGGAAAAATATTAGAATATAAAATATCCGGCGATAGTAATGTCGATAAAGTTAAATGGGAGATTTTTACCGACATATACAATAATTCTTACATATATTGCAAAAAAACAAAATCGGCAGCATATTTTATTAATAACGGCGATATGTTTTATTTTACAAAATTCGTTGGAAATAAAAAATCAATGTTATACCTGTTTAGCTTGTCGATTTATAAAATAAGTTTTAGATTTATAGAACAACTACAAGAAAACGATTATATTCAGGTTAATAATATTTTTTCGAAATATATAATGACTTTACAAGATATTATTGCTCCGTTTTATATGTTTCTAAATGCTAAATATAAACTAAAGTATTTATCCGTTATTAACGATTTTACACTAAATAAAATTGTAATGGAATCAAATGTAACCAAGTCTGTTTTTAATAACGAAAAACAAAAATTTAACAACAAAATAATTATTACTGATAAAGGAATACGCGAGATTATTGTTAAAGACAATAATAATAAAACAATAATTTTTGAAAACGATGATTAAATTTAAAATAAATAAAATAATGCATAAAATATTAATAATTGGCCTGTTAATATTATTATACGGAAAAGCAATATCGCAAGAAAACCTAAATTTTGCTTTTGTCGATAGCACAACATACAATTATTATATAAAAAAAGACTGGAAAAACTTAATAAAGTTATCAAATAAAGCATTTAGTAAAAACATAGATTATTACTATTTGCGTATGCGAACAGGAATTGCTTATTACAATCAAAAAAAATTTATTAAAGCAATACCTCATTTTATAAAAGCACTAAATTTTAATAACGATACAATAGCAATAGAATATTTATATTATTCCTATATTTTCTCGGGTAAATATTTCGATGCAAAATTATTTGCCGATAAACAAGAACAAAATATTAAACAAAAATTATTAAAAAACAATAAGCCAAATAACATTTTTTTCGATTATCAATACACAAATAGTAATAACAGTAAAATACATTACTCATTACAAGATGTTTTTTCGCAGAGTGTTATATCAGACGAAAAATACTATGATTTTGGCATTAATAAAATGGTAAAAAACAACAGACTAATTTATAATTTATATTTTGCACATTATTCTAATACAACAAACAATTATCATTACGACCAAGTCAACGGATACATAAACAACAAAACAAATATATCGGAATCGGAACTGTTCGGCGGTTTTTTTTATCATATAAACAATAAAAATAATTTTTCGATATACACAAACATTATAATAGGCAAAAGCGATGCAAACTCTTTTTACCGTCGTCAAGGTATATCAAGATACATTATTCCAAATATAAATTTTAATTATTATTATAACTTTAATATATTTAAATTACGATTAGGTAATAATATTTTTAAATTAGACAGTTCCTTATTTTATTATCCATACATCGAGGCATCGATTATGCCGTTAAATAATAATAAATTAGAGATTTTTTACCGAACAGAATTTATAAACAACATTAAAACAAAAAGTTATTTAAAAAAACCAATATATGTTTTTGGTGTAAAAACTTTACTTTTCGACAAAATAGCTTTATCGTCTAATTACAAAATTGTTAACTCTAAAAATCTTATAGAAGAAAACGGTTATATAATTTATAATAACAATATTATAAAAGATAAAATATTAGTAGAGTTATCGACTTATTTTAATTCTCATATTAATTTTTTTATTAGGTATCAATATATTAATTTTGAGGATAATTACATATTAAATATGCACGAATATATTAATAATTATAAAACACAAACATTTTTAGGAGGTATAAAATGGACATATTAAAAAAATCATTTATTTTATTTTTAAGTTTATTTGTAATAGCAAACTTAAAAGCACAAGACTTAAAAACAGCATTTAAAACGTCGTATGATTTAGAAAAAAACGGCAAATACATTAATGCAATAGAACAGCTTAAAACAGTTTACGACGAAAACTCATACGAAATCAACTTACGTTTAGGCTGGTTATCTTATTTAGCAGGAAATTTTACCGAATCTATATCGTATTACAACAAAGCAATTACACTAATGCCTTTATCAATAGAGGCTTATCTTGGCTTAGTTTATCCTGCATCGGCTGTAGGAAATTGGAATCAGGTTATTGATGCTTATAATAAAATTTTAACAATTGATAAACAAAATAAAATAGCAAATTACAAACTCGGCTACATATATTACTACCGAAAAAATTACGAAAAAGCTTACCATTATTTTCAAGGATTAGTAAATAATTATCCCTTTGATTATAACTATTTAATTATGTTTGCTTGGACAAATCTTAACCTTGGCAAAACACGCGAAGCA
>JALSQC010000390.1 GCA_026985625.1 Bacteroidales bacterium
TTAAAATAAATAGCCATAAAACTATCATTAATGTCTCCGGTTCCGGTTCCTAACCAAAAATTATTTTTTAAAATATTTAATCCTGTTTTAAAATAAAATAATCGTTGAGTTATCGAGTGTCCTTCGAAATATCCTGTTTTAAAAAAAACATCTATTTGCCATATTATTTTATATATGCGCGAGTAAACCCCAAATTTATCGTCGTATATATAATTAGCACAACCGTTTTCTATAAGGTTAATATCATGTTTTGTTAGTTTTGATATTCCTACAGAATCTTTTCTGTAACCTTTTGATGTTAAATAACGTTTTAAAGTATATTTTATGCGTTGTTGTTTTTTATCTAAACTATCAATATTTATTTTACTAACTTTGTTCCACTCTTTTTTTAATTCTTTGTCGCAGACATAATAATTTACAAAATTTCCGTTTTCTACAATTTTTGAATTAAAATCGAACCAATAAGGGTTGTTGTTAACGGTATATTTGTCTATGTTATTTTTGTTGTAATGATAATTATAAAAATTGTTTATAATATTTTTTATGTAAAAAAACAAAATTAAAGGTAAAATTATTAAACCCAGTATATAAGTAATTTTATAAAATGTATTTCGTATTTTTAAGATTAAATAAAATAGAATAAAATATAAAATAATTGAAAAAATAATTAATCCTGTAAAAGCTTGTAATAAAATTAAGAAAAATAAAAACCAAATAATTAGTAAGTAAAAAGCAATTCGGTATTTTGTTTTTTTATCATTATACAATAAATACATTAGTAAAAAAATAGATAAATCTATATATAACGACAGTCTTATATGCGAAATAAATATTGATATTTTTCTAATATCAATATAATCGCCTTTAAGATAAATGATAAAACTTATAATTGTTGATATAAAAACAGATATCGAAAAAAATAAAATAATACGTTTAATCTTACTAAAACTTAAAACTTCAGATGTGCCTATAATAAGGGGAAATAATAATAAAGGTATTTTTATTTGTATATCCTTAAAAGCATAATTAAAATTATTAGTATTAAAAAGCCAAATAAAATGCACAAAAAACAATAAACTAAAAACAAAAATGCTTTTACGCGAAAAAAACATCTTTAATTTATAAAGTATATTTTTATCAAAAACCCAAACACCAAAAAGCAAAAACTCAGACAAACTTGTATATATGCCGGATAAAGGAAGACTAATTGTTAAAATTAACAGCGAATAATAAAATAAGTCTTTAATTTTAATCATCGTTAAATTGAGTTTAAAAATTAACGATATATTAATATTTTTATTATTCTAAATAAGCAAGTAATATTTAATAAAAAAACATCGCAATTGTTTTGTTCTGCTTGTAAGAGTGTTATTGATGTAAATAAAAGTTTTTAAAATAATTTGATATAAAATTGTTGATTTATTAAAATAATTGTATTTTTGCAGTCCATAATTTTAAAGAGAATTATGGCTAATTGTTATTAATTTAAAACTATTGATAGTGGATACATTAAGCTATAAAACTGTTTCGGCTAATAAAGCAACAGTAAATAAAGAATGGATATTAATTGATGCAAAAGATGTTGCTTTAGGCAGATTGGCATCAATAACCGCAAAATTTTTAAGAGGAAAATATAAACCTGAATTTACTCCACATGTTGATTGTGGCGATAACGTTATAATTATAAATGCCGATAAAATAAAATTAACAGGTAATAAATGGGCAGATAAAGAATATATACGTCATTCGGGATATCCGGGTGGACAAAAATCTATAACTGCAGAAGAACTAATGAAGAAAAAACCTACTGCAATGGTAGAAAAAGCTGTAAAAGGAATGTTGCCCAAAAACAGATTAGGACGTGCTATTTTTTCTAATTTACACGTGTATGCAGGCGAAGAGCATAAACATGAGGCTCAAAAACCAAAAACCATTAACTTAAACGAAATTAAATAATTATGGAAACTATTAATACAATAGGAAGAAGAAAATCTGCAATAGCAAGAATTTATTTATCAAAAGGAAAAGGAAACATTACAATTAATAATAAGAAATTAGAAGAATATTTTACTATCGATCAATTACAATACATTATAAAACAACCGTTAAATTTATTAAACGTTTCCGACGAATACGATATTAAAATAAACCTTGATGGAGGAGGATTTAAAGGTCAAGCCGAAGCAGCACGTCTTGCAATAGCCAGAGCATTAGTTAAAATAAACGAAGAAGACAAACCAAAACTACGCGAAAAAGGATTTATTACAAGAGACTCTCGTGTTGTAGAACGAAAAAAACCGGGACAAAAGAAAGCAAGAAAAAAATTCCAATTCTCAAAACGTTAGTACTATGGCAATACTGTTTAGTATCTAAATTGTTGAGACCGATTATTCGCTACTCGGCAATTGCCAAATTAAGAATGTAAACAATAAAAAAATAAAATATGCCAAACATTAATTTTGACGATTTATTAAATGCAGGTGTGCATTTTGGTCATTTAAAAAGAAAATGGAACCCAAATATGGCTCCATATATCTTTATGGAACGCAATGGTATCCATATTATAGATTTACACAAAACCATTAAAAAAATTGAAGAGGTTCAGTATGTATTAAAAAATTTAGCCAAATCCGGCAAAAAAATATTATTTGTTGGAACAAAAAAACAAGCTAAAGACATAATAGCCGAAAAATGTAAAGAAATTAACATGCCATACGTAATCGAAAGATGGTCGGGAGGTATGTTAACAAATTTTCCTACAATTAGAAAAGCCATAAAAAAAATGGCTACAATTGATAAAATGGAAACAAACGGAACGTTTGATAATATGTCTAAACGAGAACGTTTGCAAATATCACGTCAACGTGCAAAATTAGAAAAAAATTTAGGTAGTATTGCCGATATGATAAGACTTCCGGCAGCTGTTTTTGTTGTTGATATAAATAAAGAATATATAGCTGTTAACGAAGCCCGTAAGTTAAATATTCCTGTATTTGCAATGATTGACACAAATACTGATCCTACAAAAGTTGACTATGGTATTCCTGCTAACGACGACGCAAGTGCTTCGATAGAATTAATATTAGGATATATAATAGATTCTATAAAAGAGGGCTTAACCGAAAGAAAAGCCGAAAGAGAAAAAGAAAACGAAAAAAGAGCAAAAAAAACTACGGCAAAAAAGGCTGAAGCTAAAAAAGCAGAAAAAACTGAGGTAAAAAAAACTACAGCTAAAAAAGCAGAAAAAACCAAAGAAAAAACAGAAGCAAAAAAAACTACGGCAAAAAAGGCTGAAGCTAAAAAAACAGAAAAAACTGAGGTAAAAAAAACTACAGCTAAAAAAGTAGAAAAAACCAAAGAAAAAACCGAAGCAAAAAAAACTGAAGTTAAAAAAGCAGAAAAAACCGAAGCAAAAAAAACAGAAACAAAATAATTTTTAAACTTTAAAAATAATATTAAAATGGCAAATATAAAAGCTGCTGACGTTGCAAAGTTAAGAAAAGCAACAGGTGCAGGAATGATGGACTGTAAAAATGCTCTTGTTGAAACCGACGGAGATTTTGACAAAGCTATTGACATTATCAGAAAAAAAGGACAATTAATAGCAAATAAAAGAGCCGATAGAGAAGCATCGGAAGGCGTTGTGCTTGCAAAAGTTAATGATGACCAAACTCTTGGAGCAATAGTAGTTTTAAATTGTGAAACCGATTTTGTTGCAAAAAATGCTGACTTTATTGGTCTTACACAAAAAATACTTGATGTTGCAATTGAAAATAATCCTAATAATTTAGATGAGTTAAAAAGTTTAAAATTAGACGGAAGAACAATTGGCGACCAAGTTTTAGAACAAAATGGTATAATAGGCGAAAAAATAGAACTTTCATATTTCGATAAAATAGAGGCAACTCAAGTTGTTCCTTATATACACCCTGGAAATAAATTAGCAACACTTGTTGGTTTTAACGAAAAATTAAACGATATACAAGTAGGAAAAGATATTGCTATGCAAGTTGCAGCAATGGCTCCTGTTGCTATAGATAAAGATGATGTGCCTAAATCTGTAGTTGAACACGAACTCGAAATAGGAAAAGATCAAGCACGACAAGCAGGCAAACCGGAAGCTATGCTAGAAAAAATAGCTATGGGAAAATTAGGAAAATTCTTTAAAGAAAATACTCTTTTAAATCAAGCATTTATTAAAGATAATAAAAAAGTAATTAAAGATTATCTTAAAGAAAATGGCGAAAGTTTAACAGTTACAGGATTTAAACGTTTTACTCTAAACGTTTAATTATAAAAAAAACATAAAAAAAAGCCACTTAAAAAAGTGGCTTTTTTTATTTACTAAAATTTAATCTATATCAGGATTTATAACATCTAATACAATAAACGTATTATTATATTTTTTTTTAATATCTTGCATAGCCCTTAAAGCCTCTGATTTTGTTCTAAAATCGCCAACTCTTACTTTAAAATTAGGTTCTTTATATTTTAAATACGGCTCAATATCAGGATATTGTAATCTAAAGTTAGAAATAAGTTGTAAAGCTCTTTGTTTAGCTTTTTGCGATGAGCCGGAATAAATTTGAATTCTATAACCTAAAGTTCCGTCATAAATCGAATGATTATAAACAATATCATTAACAATATCTTTTATTTGCGAACTTTGATAAATATTTGTTTTTGCTTTGTATTTATATTTATTACCTACATTATCAAATACATTTTTATTGCTTTGTGCAAATAAATTTGTCGATATAAATAATATAAGGGTTAATGTTTTTATTTTCATTTGTTTATAATTTTGTGTAAAATTAATAATTTGGACGAATTGATAAAATAGGAACCGGAGAATGATTTACCAATTGTTGAGCATATTTACCAAGAAAGATATTAAAAGCACTTTCGTTTTGTTCGGTCATGGCAGATATTAACTCAGCTCTTTGTTCTTTTGCATAATCGATAATTGTATCGGTAATATTTTTAGCTAAAAGCATCTCTGTTTTATATTTAATATTATTTTTTTCTACAACATTTGCTACTTGATCAACGTAACTTTGAACTTTTTTATTTATTCTTGGTTTGTTGGTTTCTCTAACTCCTATAATATGAATTGTAGAATTAAAAATTTTTGCAATATCTATTGTGTAATTTACTTTACGTCTTGTGTCTTTTGATGCATCAATGGGCATTACTATTGTTTTAAGTTCGCGACGTATATATCCGTTTCGTATTGTAATAACAGGGCAAGGTGCATTAGTAACAATTTTAAATGCATTGCTTCCCATCCAGTATTCTTCGAAACCGGAAATGCCATGCGTGCCTGCTATAATTAAATTAGAGTCGTCGTATTTGGCTTGATTACATACCTCTATATATACTTTGCCTCTACGTATTTTATAATCGATTTTATTTGGAATTTTTGTTTTGTATTTGTTTATTATTATCTCAAAAAAGTCTTCTATTGTTGTTCCGCCAAGGTCTTTATATTCTTTTAGATTAAATGGTTCGTCAAAGTTATTATTTTTACTAACGTGTATTAATCTAATATCAGCATCGGCATATTTTGCATATATTAAGGCGTGCTCAAAAGCATTAATTGAGTCGCTCGAAAAATCTATAGGAACAAGAACTCTTCTCATATTATATATTATTTAAATTGTATTATAAATATACAATAATTATAACAAATTAAACAAATTTTTAGTATAATTTTTTTCGTTTTAATAAATATGGTATTAAAATTTGGTCAAAATTTTTATTTATATCCGCCTCGATAAAATCTATTTTATATTGTAGTGCTTTTTGTTTTATTTTATTAAAATATCCTGTTATATTTTTATTAAAATAATCTCTAACATCGTTTGGATTTAGTTTAACCTCTATGCCTGTTTCTAAGTCTATAAATTTATACGGCTTATTATTAAAATCGAATTTTGTTTCGTATTTTTCGTCTATAACATGAAAAATTATTATTTCGTGTTTTTTATATTTAAGATGTTGCAGTGCCGAAAAATAATCGTTGATATTACCCGAATTAAACATATCTGAGAATAGTATAATTAACGAGCGTTTATGTGTATTATCGGCAATATAATGCAGTTGTTTTGCTATATCCGACTTTTTGTTTTTTTCTGATATATCTAATAAGTTATTTAGTGTAGAATAAATTAGTTTTTTATGATTCGATGATGTTTTTGCATGAGTATGTAAGTCTATTTTATCTGATATTAGCGATAATCCGTATGCGTCGCGTTGTTTTTGCAGTATGTATATTAATATTGCAGCCGAATAAACCGAGAATTGCAATTTATTAATTGTGTTTTTTTTATAAGGAAATAACATTGACGATGATATGTCTATTATTATACGGCAACGCAGGTTTGTTTCTTCTTCGTATTTTTTTGTAAAAAGTTTATCTGTTCTGGCAAACAGTTTCCAATCGATATGTTTTGTCGATTCGCCTTTGTTATATATTTTATGTTCGGCAAATTCTACCGAAAAACCGTGGAACGGGCTTTTGTGCATTCCTGTAATAAATCCTTCGACAACTTGTTTTGCTATTAGCTCGAGATTTCGTGCTTGCGATGTTTGTTGTATTTCTTTAAGGGTTTTCAATGGTTTGCAACATTTATTTGGTATTTTTTACTGATATATTAAGTTCGTTTAGTTGTTCTAAAGAAATTTCCGATGGCGAGTCTATCATCACATCTCTTCCTGAGTTGTTTTTAGGAAATGCTATGACATCGCGAATAGAGTCTAATCCTGCAATTATAGATACTAAACGGTCTAATCCAAATGCTATTCCTCCGTGTGGTGGTGCTCCGTATTTGAATGCTGTCATTAAAAATCCGAATTGTTTTTCGGCTTCGTCGTCGGTAAAACCAAGGGTTTTAAACATTAATTTTTGCAAATTATTGTCGTGTATTCTTATTGAGCCT
>JALSQC010000391.1 GCA_026985625.1 Bacteroidales bacterium
GCCAATATACCTCCAAAAACTTTGGGGTGTAATGTTTTTACTCTTCCTCCTAAAATCGACGGATATGATGTTAAATCCTCAACAGTATTTACATTTACTCCTAAATTTTCTATATATTTCTTTGTGCCTCCTGTCGAATAAATTTTAATATCGTTTTTTTGTAATGCAAAAATAATTTTATCTATTCCGTCTTTATTAAAAACCGAAATAAGGGCTGAATTTATTTTTTTTATATTACTCATAATCAGTATTTTATGTGATATTGTTTTTTTATTTATCAAAAATAATATTTATAATTATATTTTCACAACACTTATTGTTTTTTATCGTATATATTTTTTTAACTAAAATTAAAAATAAATAATGAATAATTTAAAGTTAAAAGTTTTAGTTGTTGACGACCACAAAATTCTTAGAAACGGATTAACAGCATTACTAAAATCATCTGATATTATATCAAAAATTTACGAGTTAAACGATGGACAATCAGCTGTTAATTTTGTCGATAAAACCGATGTTGATATTATTCTTATGGATATAAAAATGCCAAAATTAAACGGCATTAAAGCAACAAAAATTATTTTAGACAAAAAGCCCGATATTAAAATTATTGCTCTTACAATGCACGACGATACAAACTATATATCGGAAATGGTAAAAGCCGGAGCAAAAGGATATTTGCTGAAAAATACCGAATTTGACGAATTAATTTTTGCAATTAAAAAAGTTTATGCGGGAGAAATGTTTTTTAGTATGCAAGTTACATCTATAATGACATCGAGTGTTACCGATAAAAAAGAAGATTCGCTTATAGCATTAAATCAATTAACAAAACGCGAGAGACAAATTCTTAAACTTATTGCCGAGGAATATACTAATAAGGAAATTGCCGAAAAACTTTTTTTAAGTTCACGGACAGTTGATACGCACCGAAGAAATTTGTTAATTAAAGTCGGAGCAAAAAACACTGCGGGATTAGTTAAATTTGCTCTAAAATACAATTTAATTTAATTGTTGTTATACCAAATGCAGGTGCTTTTGGTATTAATTATTTTTTTTTATTGCATCGTAAACAGCCTGATGTATTTTTTGCCTAATCTTTAACGTATTTATTTGCCAATTTTTAGCACTTGGATGCACACGGTTCGATAAAAAAACATAAACCAATTTATTATCGGGGTCCACCCAAACACAAGTTCCTGTAAAGCCTGTATGTCCATACGAATTAGGCGATGCCGACGGTGCTATAATATTTTTCTTTGTTCCTTTATCAAAGCCTATTCCTCTAAATGTTCCCTCTTGATAGCTTGTAAATTTATTTATTGTGCTATTGCTAAGATAACGTTTTCCTCCGTAAACTCCACCGTTAAGTAACATCTGGAAAATTATTCCTAAATCGGTAGCATTAGTAAATAATCCTGCATTTCCGGCAATGCCACCCATTAGTGCTGCCGACGGGTCGTGCACGTAACCTTGCAAAACTTGACCTCGCCAATATTTATCAAACTCGGTTGGAATAATTTTATTTCGTTTAAAGTGTTTTAACGGCAAATACCCTATTGTGCGACAACCCAAAGAATTATAAAATCTGTTTTTTAGATATTTATCAATACTGTAATTATTTATAGTATCAATTGTTCGTTGCACAATAATTGGGTTTACATCGCTATACATAAAAACTTCTTTTGAATAAACTTTAATTTGTTTTGTATCTATCCATAAAGTATCCTCGTAGGTTTTTCGTAAATAAAGATTTCTTGCTATTTGCAAGGTAGCTGTATCTTTTATATATTTTCGTGTAAAATATTTATTAAATGTATATAAAACCGTATCGTTAAAGTTTTTAAGAGTATCAAAATAAATATATTTTCCGTAATCTACTTTAAAGCTGTCGGGCAGTGTAATATTTGTATCTTTGGCATACATAATATATCGCAATATAGGCATACTCGGAGGTAATCCCGACCTGTGCATTAACATTTGTTTAACTGTTCGTTTAAAAATATTTAATTTTGGTGTTACTTTCCAATAAACTGTATCGTAAATTACTATTGTAGAGTCGGTTAAATGAATGGTATCTTTGTTATTAACCATTTTTTTTATTTTCTTTTTCGATAATTTTAAAATATTTACGGTATCTACTCTAATTGTTGTATCAGTTTTTATACGGGTATATTCTATATGTGTATTTTTAAAATATTTTCCAATATTTTTGTTTATATTTAATTTTCCTTGCTCTAACATTTTCATAGTTGCAAGGGTAGTTGCCGCTATTTTTGTAATAGATGCTATATCGTAAAGATCGTCCCATTTTACTTTTACTTGTCGTGCATAGGAATGATATCCGTAAGATTTATTAAAAATTACTTTTCCTTGTTTTGCTACAAAAATCTGACAACCGGGAAATGCATGACGGGCAATGGCATCGTAAACAATAGAATCTATCTTATCTGCAAATTTACTGTTTATTAAAAACTCCTCGGGTATTGTATATCCCAGTCTTGTTTTTTTTGTTTTTAACGGTTTGTAATTTTTTAGTTTTTTGGGAATATATGGCAATATCCCCGACGAATGTATGCCTCCAAAAATTAATTGAGCAGCAAGTTCTTGCTCTGCTTTTGTATTGTTATAAACCTGTATTATTTTTTTTGCGTTGGTAAAATCTGTTAATAAATTTATGTTTTTATAATTTACAATAGTTATATTTTTATCGGTATTTTTATTTATTATACTTTTTAAGATTTTTATTATTGCCGTATCGTTATTATTTATATCGATATTAAAAATAAAATGACTGTAATCATTATAAAATTTAATACGCTTAATTAAAAAAGTATCTTTTTTTAAATTTTTATAATTATAGTTTGTTTGATAAAATTTTACTTGATTCTTAAAAAACAAAAAATCGTTACCTATGTTATAAATAAATATTTTTTGATTTATATTTTTTACAGGTATTTTATTATTATAATTTTTAACTAAAGTAACACTTTCCTCTATTATTTTTCTGTTTAATTGTTTTATTTCTACACTGTTTAGTATTTTTTTTGTGTTATCTGAATTTATTTTTTTAAAATGCGTATTACCTGTCCATACTTTAGCTTTTAAAATTCGTATCACTCGCTTATTTATATTATCAACCGATAATAAATCTTTTGCATACATTTGTTTTAAAAACGATATGGTTTTATCAATATCTTTGTTAATAAAAATTAAATCCGACGACGAATTTATAAAGTTTTTTATTTGCGATAAATTTCTATACCTCGACAAAATTAATCCCTTAAAATTAAGTGTATCTCTTAAATAATCGCTAATAAAATATTTATTTAATGTATCGTAACGGGTATCATTTGTTAAAAAAACAGAGCTTATGTCCGATTTAATGATACTATTAACAAATTTATCTTTATAATCAAGTATTTTAAAACAAGACAAAACAGAATCGTTATTAAATTTTTTAATAATATTTAAATCGTTATTTAAAATTCTGTCAGACATTTTTTTGTGTTGCGGAATAAACGAAAAATTTATACCTAAATTTTTATATGTTTTAATATAAAATTTTGATAATTTCTTACGTAACGAGTCGTTGGTAACAGCATCAATTGTTAGTTGATTCGGTAATTTATATCCATCGTTAAAAAATTTAGGAAACGAGTTCTCTTGCTTTAAAATTATTAAAAGCGGAATTTTAAGTTTCGACTGATATCTGTTTATAATATTAATATAACTATTTATTGAATCTTGTTGTAAAACCAATCCTCCAATATGATATTTAAAAACAAGAACATCAAGCAATTGTAGCTTTTTATTATTTATATTACTTGCATCAAATATTATTAAATTTCCTAATTTTTCTTCTATACTCATATTTTTTAATAACGAATCAACCCATGCCGATTTTATATTATAAAAATGAGAATCATTAAGCTCCTTTATTTTACCTTTAGATAAAAAATATACTATACCAATACTTGCCAAAACAAGTATAATAATAATTACAATTATTTTATTTTTTCTGTGCATAATACAATTTTACAAAAATACTTTTTTTAATAACAAAACAAAAGAATTTGTTACAAAATAATAAACTAATTATCAAGTTGTTTTTGCGACAACTCGTAAACCTATCATTATTAATATACAACTGTAATTTTAAAAATTAATAACACAAATTATGCAAGTAAAATCCCGTAAATTAAAATACGTGATATTACTTTTATTTTAAATACTTAAATAAAATAAATTTATACAAAAATTTAAACTTACTTAAACTTAATAATTTATGGATAATTTATTAGAAGAATACAAAGCATATTATGCTTTAAGAGCCGAAAGGTTTGCAAATAATCCCAACTACTCGAACAGTTACAAAGCAGAGAAAGACTTATCAGAAGCAATGCAATCATGCAATACATTAGATGAGTTTAAAGAACGTATGGGAAATAAAAACGAACTTTGTGCAATTGCTTTAGCAAAAGACGAATACATTATCGAAAAACAATTTTTCGAAAAACATCAAGAAAAAATCAGGCAATCAGCTGCCGAAAACATTCTTGCCGGAGTCGATAATTACGATAATGTTATGGATTTAATATCTTTTATAACCGAAACCGAGAATAAAAACTCAATAAAAATTTCAATGGACGAATCAAATCGTATGTTAATCGAAGAATGGAGTTCGTTAGATACTATTGAGATGTTCGAGAATGCTGTAGTCCCCGATAAATACAAAAACGATATGCTAAACAGTGCAAAAAATATTAAAGAAGAAATGAACGAACGAGTAAAATCGTTAGAAGAAAATAACGATGCTTGGGAGCCCGGTTGGCGACTACAACCCGATGTTGTTTTAGAATATCGTCATAAAAGACTATTACCATATAAAGATGAACATATAAATGAACAATTATCAAAATTCAAATCAATTATTAACCGTTAAAATTAAATATTATGCCTATAGATCCCTCAATGTTAGACCCTATGTTAGGAACTTTTAGAAATATGCTAAAAGAAGTCGAAGAAAAAAACTACACCGGCGAAGATGTAGATAAACTAAAAGAAACCATGGCTCGAATGGAACAACTCGGGCAAGAAAACGACGATTTAAACGTATTTAATGGTATTCTTATGCAAGAAAATTTATTCGGAAAATTTAGTGACTATTACAGCAGAATTCTTGCATCATCGGCAAAAGCCGAAGGCGAGAGCAAAGGATACGACGACGCAACTCTTTTAAAACAAACCATTGATTCTTTAAAAGGAGCAATAGCCGAAATCGAAAAAAATTATGAAAAATCAATCGAAACAGCAAAACAAGAAGCCAAAAAACATAAAACAAAAAAAGGAGAAGCAAAAAAAGCTTACGATAATTCTGTAGAAGTTGCCATATTAAACGACCCTACACTAATAATAAAAGGCATTCAAGATGTTATAGACTTAGGCGAACAACCCGGTATGACGCTACCAAAATTCCTTCGTTTACAAATGGAGCGAGGATTAGACAAAGCTATGGAAGGTTCGGTTGTGGCTCGTAACGGACAAAAATATTTACTTGATTTTACCATTTCTAACCCAAAAAGTCCTTATCATATCGAAGTAGATACAAAAAAACTCGAAGCTTTTGACGAACTTGCTTCAAAAAATAAATTTAACCTGCCAAATCTAAAAGAATTATCTTTTGTACACAGAGATATAGACTATAAATATGCAACCGACATAGCAATATGGGAAGAAATTACCAGACGTTGGGAAAGCATACTCTCAAGCTTAAGTTTTTGGAGTTTATCGTATTGTAAATTTGCACCGGGAATATTACCATGGCGACCGGCACCCGACCCTGTAGCCGCAACTATAAAAACTCAAAAAACAGAACCCGGTTTATTTAAACAAGAAGAAAGACTATTTGAAAAATATTTTGGAATAAAATTCATGGATATTTTTAAACACGACACTTTTAAATGGGCTGTTAAATACAATTATACAGGATTTTCGCAAGAATATGTAGAGTTTCTTATAGAACAAGTTTATCCTCAATGCAGACCTTTTAACGATTTAAACAAAGAAACAATTAAACAACGAGAAGATTTTTATACAGAAGGCAAAGAAGGCGACCCCGAAACATACTTAATAAATGTTAGACATAAAAACGTATATGATAAATATTTTGGCGATGGCAGATATTTAGCAAGATTTGGCGAAATAGATACCGACTCAGGCAATGCAGCCCCGTGGAATATCGAAACTTTTAAATACGCACACTAAAAACACTAATTTTATATTACAAATATATCTAACTTTGTTAATTTAAACAGTTGTATTTGTAATTTTAAACTAAAATAAAAATCCCGATACTTATGTTTCGGGTTTTTTTATAAAAAAAACTGACAAAAATCATACTTATTCCTAATAAAAATCATTTTTTCGCATAACACTAAGCCGTAATTTTATACTAAAAATAAAAAACAAAAAATTATGGCTGAAATTGCAGAAATAATAAATCAACAAATCGAAAAATGCGGAAAATCCCGCAAAACTTTATTACCGATTTTACAAGGAATTGTTCGAGAAAAAAAATATCTCGAAAAATGTGACATGGTTCAAGTTGCAAAAGCTCTTGACATTTCGTCTGCCGAAGTTTACGGCACAGCATCATTTTATTCGTTTCTCGACACCACAAAACGAGGAAAATACGTAATACGTGTTTGTAAATCAATAATTGCCGAAATGAAAGGTAAAAAACACATTATTAAAACATTAGAAAAAATGTTACATATTAAAGTCGGAGAAACTACTACAGATAACAAATTTACATTGCTCGAGACTAACGACATAGGTTGGAGCGATCACGAACCATCGATGTTAATAAACGGAAAACCATATACCGACTTAACACCGGCA
>JALSQC010000392.1 GCA_026985625.1 Bacteroidales bacterium
ATAATATCGTCGGTTATTTTAATACCTGATAAAATTCCTAAATCTTTTAATGTTGCATTTATTGCAGGATGCTCTACAAAATTTATTGCATTTAATACTACTTCTTTATCCATATTTTAAATTTTTGTCAAAATTATAAAAATATTTTAAAATTGTTGTAGTTTAGTATTTTTAAAAGCATTATAAATTTTTAATTTTAGAAGCAAAACTATAACAGATACGTTTTATTCTTAATTTGTGTCGAATAAAAATACCAAACTACATAAGTAAAAGAGTAATGTGTAGTTTAGTATTTCTAATCTATGCTATAAAACTTGTATTTTATTTATTTAGTAACTCTTCGCGAACCATTGTATGTCCACAATTGGGACATTTAACAGTGGTGCATTTTACTCCTGTCTTATGAGGAACTTTTTCTCCGCATTTAGCACATACGCAAAATCCTCCATTACCAAAACCTCCTCCGTTATTTCTGCCGTGGCCTCCTCCGCGGCCAAGACCTTTTCCTTGATTGTGTAAGCCTCTTCCGTTCATTTTTTTTGTTTTTTATAAGTTATTTAATCTTTCTTCTAATGCCGATAGTTTATCTTTTAAAATATTAATTTGATTTTTAATAATGGTTTTTTCGCTAACATCATCGTTATTAGTTAAATAATTGTTAGCAAATCGGTGTCGGTAACCAAAACCTCTACCTGTTTTGTGTTCGTTATTTGTAAAATAATATCCCGGATTATTGTTCCCTGCACAATAACCAAGTCCCCGTCCTGTTTTAGGTCCGTTTCCGTTTGGACCTGTTTTATCGCCTCGTGGCATAATTACCTCCTTTTTTATTAAGTTATTATTTTTTTATTCAAAAATAATGCACATATGTGCAAAAAGCAAATAAAATTTTATGTTTTATAATTATTTAACTTAAAAACTTGTATATAATTATAACAGTATTATTATTAAGTTAATTAAAATTTAACGTGATATAGGGTTTTAATTTAAGTTTTTTATTTTTTAGAAATAAATAATAATCCTAAAAATGTAAATAATCCGTTTAAGATTAAAATTTCGAAACCAAATTTATATCCGCTAAACCATATTGATGAGTTTTTGTAAATTATGTAAGATATAATTGGCGATAACAACACAATAACCGGAACTAATTTGTCTTTAACTTTTAATTTAGTAAACAATCCAAAGCTATATAATCCTAGTAATGGTCCGTATGTAAATCCTGCTGCTTTAAAAAGCGAACTTATAACCGACTCGTCGTTTACCAAACTAAAAATCATAATTACAATAAATAGAATAAACGAAAAAGCAATATGTGTTCTTTTTCGTATTTTTTGCGATTTTTTGCTATCATTAATTTTATTAATATTTAAAAAATCTATAGAGAAAGACGTTGTTAGCGATGTTAATGCTGAGTCGGCACTACTATATGCGGCAGCAATTAGCCCGAGAATAAAAAATAACGAAACAATAGGCGATAGGTTACTTTTTGTTGCAATTAAAGGAAATAAATCATCGGAATGTTGTGGTATTTTAATCCCGTTTTTTTCGGCAAAAATAAAAAGTAATGCTCCAAGCGATAGAAATATTAAATTTACAAATATTAATATAACACTAAACCAGAACATATTTTTTTTTGCCTCGTTAATATTTTTGCACGATAAATTTTTTTGCATCATATCTTGGTCTAATCCTGTCATAACTATTGTAATAAACATTCCTGCAAAGAATTGTTTAAAAAAATAATTTCCCGATTTATAATTACTAAAATTAAACATATTGGAGTATTCGCTGCTTTTTATTGTATTAAAAAGATTATCAAAATTAAGATTAAGATTTTTTGATATATAATAAATTGCAAATCCTACGGCAATAAGCATAAAAGCAGTTTGGAGGGTGTCTGTCCAGATAATAGTTTTAATTCCGCCTCTAAAAGTGTAAAGCCATATAAGAATTATTGTTATCGAAACTGTTACAAAAAAAGGTATATTCCAATAATTTGATATTGTTATTTGCAAAACGTTAGCAACCAGAAATAACCTAAAAGCAGCACCAATAGTTCGTGATAGTAAAAAATAAAAAGCCCCCGATTTATACGACCAAAATCCAAATCGTTTATCAAGATAAGTATAAATTGATATTAAGTTTAGTTTGTAATATACAGGCATTAAAACGTTTGCTACTACAATATATCCAAAAAAATAACCCAAAACCATTTGCATATAATAAAAGTTTTGAGATCCGACCCAGCCCGGAACCGATATAAATGTTACTCCCGATAGCGATGCTCCTATCATTCCGAAAGCAACAATATACCAAGGCGATGTTTTATTTCCTATAAAAAATGCGTTGTTATTGGTTTTTTTACTTGTTAAAAAAGATATAACAAACAAAATAGCAAAATATGCAATTATTACTATAATAATTGTTTGTGGCGACATTTTTATGAGTTTTTAGGTTTTCGTTTTCGTAACCATAATTTTTGACCTACCGAAATCTCATCACCAATTTTCATATTATTTTTACGATATAATTTTTTTAGTTTTACTGCAAATTTTTGAGATATGCTATACATTGTATCACCTTTTTTAACAATATAAGTTTCGTTTCCACGTTCGGCTTTGTTTCTTTTTGGTTTAAGATAAATTTTTTGACCTTTTTTTAATATAGCATTTTTGGGTAAATCGTTGTATTTATGAATCTCCCAATTCATCATATCAAATTCTTTTGATAATTTAAAAAATGTATCGCCTTGTTTTGCAATAATATAATCTACACGGTTTGTAGTTTTAATATCGCGACCAAAAGGATTAAAAGTAAAATTATCGACATCGCCAAGATGTTTACCTTTTGTTTTTTTATTTTTTCGTTTTTTTCGTTTGTTTTTTTTGCGTTTTTTCTTTGATTTGTTATTTGCATTATCGGCAAGCAAATTATTATTTAACGTTTTAATATTTTTATCGTATTGCGATAAATTATATTTTTCGATTAAATTTATTAATAATTGCGGATATTTTGGATTTGTTGCATAACCTGCTTTTTTTAAACCCTTTGCCCACGATTTATAATCGGTAGTTTTGTAATCGAACAAAAATTGATATCTGCGTCCGTTTTTTATAAAATTTGTATGGTCTATAAACGATTGTTCCGCATTTTTGTAGTGGCGGAAACATTCGTGTTTTTTATCGTCGTCTTTGTATATTTTTTTTCCGTTCCACGACGAGTGACATTTTATTCCAAAATGATTATTAGCTTTAACGGCTAATCTGCTGTTTCCGTTTTGCGACTCTAAAATACCTTGTGCCAAAGTAATGCTTGCCGGTATTCCGCTCGATAACATCTCACGTATGGCTATATCTTTGTATTTTGATATGTATTGTTCGGTTGTTTGCTTTTGCGAAAAAACAAATAACGATATCAATGTAAATGTTAATGTAAAAAATAAACGCATTATATATAAATTAATAATACAAATTTATTTTTTATAATATTTAAACCTATGTTAATAAATAAAAGATATTAAGATTATGTTGTTAATATTAATAATATGATAAAACTTTAATTCTTAATCTTTAATTTTTTTTAAATTATTTTATAAATCATACATAATAATTAAATATATTTTTATATTTGTATTGATATGTTTAGAACTATAGAACAAATATATAAAACAAGCATCTATTATTTTGTAATAGCTTTTTTAGTTGGTTGTTTAAAATTATTTGGAGGTTTATAAAAAGTATTATTATCAAAAAAAACCTTTAAATTTATCAATAATCATTATTAACATACTTTATTTACAAAAAATATGAAAAAATTACTTTTAGGAGACGAAGCAATTGCCCAAGGAGCGATTGATGCAGGTTTATCGGGAATGTATGCTTACCCGGGCACACCATCTACCGAGATAATGGAATATATACAACATTCGAAACTTGCAAACGAAAGAAATATTCACCGAACATGGTCGTCAAACGAAAAAACTGCAATGGAAGGAGCACTTGGTATGTCTTATTCGGGAAAAAGAGCTATGGTTGCAATGAAACACGTAGGTCTTAACGTAGCAGCAGATGCTTTTGTAAACTCGGCAATAACCGGAGTAAACGGAGGAATAGTTGTTGTTGTTGCAGACGACCCATCTATGCACTCATCTCAAAACGAACAAGATAGCCGTTACTATGGTAAATTTGCCCAAATACAAATTCTTGAACCTGCTAATCAACAAGAAGCATACGATGCAATAATTTATGCATTTGATATGTCGGAGAAATACAAAGAGCCGGTTTTAGTTAGAATTACAACACGTTTAGCTCATTCGAGAGCAGGAGTTAGTCTAATAGACACTCCGCGAGAACAAAATAAATTAAGTTTGCCGGCAAACCCTACACAATTTGTTTTACTACCATCAATAGCAAAAGTTCAGTATCACGAACTTTTAAAAAAATCAACAGCTTTTATTGAGGAATCCGAAAACTCAAAATTTAATTTTTATACCGATGGTGAAGATAAAACATTAGGAATTATTGCAAGCGGAATAGGTTATAATTATTATATGGAAAATTTTGAAAATATGCCATCGCCACATCCGGTTTTAAAAATATCGCAATATCCTATGCCAAAATCAAAGGTTGAGAAAATAGTAAACGAATGTAACGAAATATTAATTATCGAAGACGGATATCCGTTTATCGAAGAACAAATAAAAGGATATTTAACAAACAATAAAATCCATGGTCGATTAGATGGAACATTACCTCGCGATGGCGAGTTAAATCCAAATATTGTAGCAGCAGCATTACAAGGTAAAAAATTCGAGAAACTTATGCCTCCCGAAGTTGTAAAACCACGTATGCCTGCAATGTGTGTAGGCTGTGGACATATCGATGCTTATAATGCGTTAAACGAGGCTCTTAAAGATTTTGAAAAAGGACATGTTTTTGCAGATATAGGTTGTTATACACTTGGAGCTTACGAACCATTTAATGCAATAAACTCATGTGTTGATATGGGAGCATCTATAACAATGGCAAAAGGAGCCGCCGATGCAGGATTATATCCATCGGTAGCTGTAATAGGAGACTCAACATTTACACATTCGGGAATAACAGCTTTAATAGATGCAGTTGTAGATAAATCGAATATTGTTGTTGTTATTTCAGACAATTTTACTACAGGTATGACAGGACAACAAAACTCAAATGCACTTGGACGTATCGAGGATATTTGTAAAGGAGTGGGAGTAAAAGAAGAGCATATTAGAATTTTTGTTCCTATTGCAAAAAATCATGATGAAATGGTAAAAATAATTAAAGAAGAATTAGAATACGACGGAGTTTCGGTTGTAATACCTCGTCGTCAGTGTGTAAGAACATTAAAAAATCGTGCATTAAATGCCGAAATTAAAGAATTAGGATTAGTTTAAAAAAAAACAAAAAAAATGAAAACAGATATAATAATAGCCGGAGTAGGAGGGCAAGGAATACTAACAATTGCAGCGGCACTCGGAACAGCAGCATTAAATAATAATTTAAATATAAAACAATCGGAGGTTCACGGAATGAGCCAACGAGGAGGCTCGGTAATTTCTAATTTTAGAATATCCGACAAAGAGATTTACTCAGATTTAGTTCCTTTTAAAGGAGCTAATGTTGTAATATCGTTAGAACCTATGGAAGCACTTAGATACTCATCGTTTTTAGCAGAAGACGGTTGGTTGGTTTCAAATATTACAACTTACGAAAACATAAAAGGCTATCCCGAGTTTGAAGAAATAAAAAAAACTATAGAAACCATAAAAAATCATATATTGATAGATGCCGATAAAATTGCTAAAGAAGCAGGGTCGTCGAGATCAACTAATGTGGTAATGCTTGGTGCAGGCTCGTGGTTTATAGATATACCTGCCGATGAAATAGAAAAAGCTATAGCTGAAATTTTTAAATCAAAAGGCGAAAAAATAATAAACGGAAATATTGCAGCTTTTAGAGCAGGCAGAGAAATAGCTAAAACTTTTATAAGCTAAAATAAATAAAATATATAATTTTAAGAGATTGGATTATTTTAATTTTTCAATCTCTTTTTTTATATAAAAAATATAAAAACAAAATCGCAAAACATATATTTATATAAATAATTAATATTATATTTATAGCAATAAAAAAATAACTAAAAAAATACTTTTTATGAATATAAAATTCAATAAAAACGAAGATGCAATGAGATTATTAATCTCAGAAATGAAACAAAGATTAGAAAAAATATATCTTGGTGGAGGTAAAAAAAGAATAGAAAAATTACACTCTAAAGGAAAAATGACAGCACGCGAACGCATCGATTATTTAATTGATAAAAATAGTCGTTTTTTTGAAATTGGCGAATTTGTAGGCGATGGAATGTATAAAGAATATGGAGGTTGTCCGTCGGGAGGAGTTGTTATAGGTATAGGATATGTGTCGGGAAAACAATGTGTAATAGTAGCTAACGATGCAACCGTAAAAGCAGGAGCATGGTTTCCTATAACGGGAAAGAAGAATTTAAGGGCACAAGAAATTGCAATGGAAAACCATTTACCTATAATTTATTTGGTAGATAGTGCAGGAATATTTTTACCGTTACAAGACGAAATATTTGCCGATAAAGAACATTTTGGCCGAATTTTTAGAAACAATGCAAAAATGTCGGCAATGGGAATTACACAAATATCTGCAATTATGGGTTCTTGTGTTGCAGGAGGAGCATATTTGCCTATAATGTCAGATGAAGCCCTAATTGTAAATAAAACAGGAACTATATTTTTAGCAGGTTCATATTTGGTAAAATCGGCTATTGGCGAGGAGATTGATAACGAAACACTTGGAGGAGCTACCACTCAATCGGAAATATCA
>JALSQC010000393.1 GCA_026985625.1 Bacteroidales bacterium
AACACTAATTTTTTTACAAATGTAGCTTTATGGAAAAAAGAAAAAGTAGGTGATTACGAATATGATGTATTAAGAATTCCTGAATGTTATACCGGATTATCTCTTTATCATTTTGATACTCAAAATAAAACTTGGCGTTCAACAAAAGATAATGATGATATACCCGGAGAAATAGTTGTTTATGCCATAAAACGTGGTAATTATAGTGTATTTATTATACCATATTCAATGTCGCAAAAAATTAGAAATTCATTTATAATTGAAAATGATTATGCAAAAAATTTTATAAACAAAACTATTGAATCAATTAAATTTTTAAAATAACAATAAAAATTAAAAAATCATGAAAAAAAACAGAATTATTTTAAGCACATTTTTACTAATTACATTAGTAACATTTATGAGTTCGTGTGGCTCAAAAAATGGAAGTGGTTCATCAGGCGATGCTTACAGTATGATAATTGGGCCTGATAAAGGTGATTTTAGAGGGGTTACATTTAATAAAACCACCTATGACGAAGTTTCGGCTTTGGAAGACGAGAGTGCAATATCTTTTCCAAGCGAAGACCATGGAATGTTAAGTTACAGATACGATGTAAAAGAAAACGAGTCGATAGAAATATATTATTATTTCGAAAACGATATTTGCACCGGTATGTCTATTACTTTTACAACAAAAGATAAAGCAAAAAAAGTAGAAACCGTTGATAATTTATTTAATAAATTAACCGATTATTTTACTAAAAAAATTGGCGAAAAACAAACTGTATCGGAATTTATAAATTCTTGGAAATTAAATAATCTAAGTCTTAGTTTATCAAGAGTTAAAGACGACAAACACGACGGACAAGTTAATATTATTATTAACTAAATAAAAAAAATGTTTAATTAAAAAAACCGTGTCTTTTTTTGATACGGTTTTTTTATTTTTCGTAAAAGTGCATTTCTTTAACATATTCGGCTACTTTACAGGGCATAAAATTTGATACGTCGATTTTTTGTTTTATCGATTTTCTAATAAAACTTGACGAAATCTCTATTAAAGGAGCATTTACAATTTTTACATTTTTATGCGACAAAAGTTCTAAATTATCGAATCCGGGACGGGGATATACCAAAATCTTGTAATCGTTAAGAATAATATCGTAATTTTTCCATTTTTTTATGTTTGCCAAATTATCGGCTCCCATTATCAAATAAAATATATTATCGGGATATTTCTCGCTTAAATAAATAAGAGTATCTATAGTGTAAGATGGTTTTGGCATCGAAAACTCAACAGTGCAAACTTTGTATTTTGATATATCTGTTATTGCAAGGTTTAAAAGCTCGTAGCGATGATGTTCGGCTAAAAGCGAAGCTTTTTTTTTAAGAGGATTTTGAGGGCTTACAACAAACCACAATTTATTAATTTCTGAAAACTCTAAAATATAATTTGCAATTGCCATATGTCCGATATGCACAGGATTAAAAGAGCCAAAATACAAACCTATTTTCATTTTTAATTTTTTATAAAATTTTTTATAACGTTATATGTTTTTTTTACGGCAGTATCTAAATCGTTATTTACAATAATTTTATCGAAAAAGTGTGATTTTGAGATTTCTTTACGAGCTTTTGATACTCGTCGGTTTATTTCGTCTTGATTATCGGTATTGCGATGCTCTAAACGTTCGCGAAGTTTCTCGATAGATGGAGGCATAATAAAAATGGCAAGAGCTTTATCGCCAAAAAGTTTTTTAATATTCAGACCTCCTTCTACATCTATATCAAAAATTACATTTGTATTTTTGTTTAAAATTCTATCAACCTCGGAATGTAATGTTCCGTAAAAATTATTTTCGTAAACCTCTTCCCATTCGACAAACTCGTTATTTGCAATTTTTTGTTTAAATTCTTCGGTAGAAATAAAATAATAATGTTTACCGTTTATCTCCCCTTTTCGGGGTTTACGGTTACATGCCGATATCGAAAATTCTAAATTTAAGTCTTTATTTTTTAATATAGATTTTAAAATTGTTGATTTTCCTGCCCCCGACGGTGCCGATATTATTATAAGTTTTCCTGACATAATTTTAGAGTATATTTAAAACCTGTTCTTTTATTTTTTCGAGTTCGTCTTTCATAAGAATAACGGTTTTTTGTAAATCGCTATCGTTTGCTTTTGAACCTAATGTATTTATTTCCCGTCCTATTTCTTGCGAAATAAATCCAAGTTTTTTACCTACGGGTTTGTTAGTTTTTATTGTTTCTAAAAAATAATTGCAATGATTTTTTAAACGTATTTTTTCTTCGGTAATATCTATTTTTTCGATATAAAAAATAAGTTCTTGTTCAAATCTGTTTTTATCTATGACTTTATCGCTTAAAAAAGTTTCGAGATTATTTTGTATTCGGTTTTTAATTTTTTCGATACGGTTTTTTTCTACGACATTTATATTTTTTAAAAGGGTTAAAATTTTTTTAATTCTTTTTTCTATATCTTTTTGTAAAAAAGCACCTTCTTGTTTTCTAAAATCGTTAAGGTTTTTTAAAGCTGTTGTTATTGATGCTTTAATATATTCCCATTCTTTTTTATTAATCTCGGATTGTTCGTATAAAAGCACGTCGGGCAACCGTAAAATACCGGTTAAAACATCGTTGCTAAAATTTATATCCAAATCGCTGCTAATATTTTTTAATTGTTTATAATAATCAATAAAAACACTTTTGTTAATTTTTCCGTTATTTTCGGTGTTATTGTCTATAGATACAGAAAAATCTATTTTTCCTCTGTATAACGATTCGCTAATTAATCTTCGTATTTCTAATTCTTTTTCTTTAAAAATATTAGACGCTCTAAAATTAATATCAATTTGTTTACTATTAAGTGATTTTATTTCTATACTAATTTTTTTGTTTTCTAACTCTAATACGGATTTGCCGTATCCTGTCATAGATTTTAACATAGTTTTACTTTTTATACAAAAATAAAAAATAACCCGAGATATTTATAAAAAATAATAAAATTAGATAAAACTAAATTAGTTGTTAATATTTTTTAATGTGTTTAGGACAATATCGCGTTTTCTTACCGATACCGGAACTTTTGTGTTGTCGGCTAATAACAAATAACCTGCATTTTTTTTGCTGTATTGTTTTATGTATTTTGTATTTACAAGATGCGATTTGTGTATGCGAATAAAATTATATTTGGCAAGCATGTTATCGTATTGTTTAAGCGTTTGCGAAACCATTATTTTTTCGTTATTATTTGTGTAAAAAACGGTGTAATTATTATCCGACTCGCAGCGTATAATATCGCTAACGGTTAAAACAAATACATTGTTCGATGTCTTTAAAACAATTTTTTGTTGATTGTTGTTTTCGTGGTTTTCTATAAATGTTTTTATTTTAAGTTGTTCCTCGTCTTTTTTTATTTTATTAACGGCTGTTTTTATTGCCAAACATATTTCGTCATCGTCTAACGGTTTTAGCAAATAATCGAGTGCCGAAAATTTTATTGCATTTATTGCATACTCTTGATGTGCGGTAATAAAAATAAGTTTAAAATTATGAGTGCTAAGGTTTTTTAATAAATCAAATCCTGTTCCGTCGGGCATTTCAACGTCAAGAAAAACTATATCGGGGTTGTTTTTTTTAATTACAAATATTCCTGATTTTACATCAAAAGCATTATCTATTATATCAATATTGTTAAAATTATTTTTTACAATATTTGTAATAATATCGTGAGATGTTTTTGAGTCGTCGATAATTACAGCTGTTATCATTTTTTAAAAAATTTCTTTGTTTGGTATTCTAAAACTAACTTTTGTTCCGGTTTTATTATTATTAGTTATGTTTTTTATTTCGAATTTCGATTTTTTTAATTTTCCGTTAAATATTGTTTTTAATCTGTTTTTTGTAATATCAATAGCCATTGATTTATGTTTTTTGTTCGATGATAAATCTTTTATTCCTATTCCGTTATCGATAATTTCAAAATATATATAATTATTTTTTTCGAGAATTATTATTTGTATTTTACCTTTATACGATATGTTTTTAAATGCGTGTTTAATCGAATTTTCGACAAAAGGTTGTAACAAAACAGGTAACATTTTTTTATTATCGGCATCTATTTCTTCGGATAATCGAATTTCGTAATCAAAAATATTATTTTTTAAAACTTGTTGTATATTTAAATAGTGTTCTATTATTTGAATTTCTTCGGTTAACGTAATAAAATCTTGGTTTGTGCTTTGTAAAATCATACGCATTAATCGCGAAAATTTGCGTAAATATTTATTCGATTTTTCTATATCGTTATTAATCATAAATTGTTGAATTGTAGATAGAGCATTAAAAATAAAATGTGGGTTCATTTGCAAGCGATACAGTTTTTGATTTGTTTGCATCTCGCGATTTATTGCTTTTAATTTTTGTTTGTTATATATTAAAACGGATATTAAAATTATTACGATTATAGATATTATTAATGCTATTAATAATATTTTATCGGTTTTTTGTTTTTGTTCTAACAACTGTTTGCTTTTTGCAAGACTCTCTAATTTTCGATTTTTTTCGGCTGTCTGATATTTTATCTCAAGCTCTGCAATTTTTTTTGAAGTTTCGGTATTTAAAATACTGTCGCTAAATTGTTTATTAATAACCGAAAATTTATATGCATTTTTATAATCGTTAATTTTAGAATAATCATCGGCAAGAAAAGCCGATATTTTTTCTTGTAAATAAAAATTATTTATCTTTTTTGCTATATCATACGATTTTTTAAGATATAAAATGCTTTTTTTTATATTGTTTTGTTTATACTCTAAACTCCCGATATTATAAAATTGTGTTGCAACATCGGTCTTAGAGTCTAATTTTTTATAAATATCTAATGCTTTTTTGTAAAAATCTTCAGCTTTATTAAATGATTTTTCCTTAGAATAAATATTACCTAATATACTTAAACTTTTTGCCTCGTTTAGCATATTATCATTTTTATTAAAAAATACAAAAGCTAATTCTAATAATTCTTTTGCTTTTTTTAATTTTTTTTGATGGTAATATATAATTCCCTCGTTAAGATTTATTGTTGCAATATTATTCTTAGGAGCATTTATTTCCGTAAATATTTTTTTTGCCTTTTCGTAAAATAAAATAGCTTTATCGTAATTTTCCATTTTAGTGTATAGATTTCCTATTGCTCCATATACCATAGCTTTTCCGGCATTATTATTTATTTTTTCGTAAAAGGTTATTACTTTATTAAATTTTTGTAAGGCTTTTTCATATTCGCCGTTAATCATATACATATTACCTAAATTGCCAAGAACTTTAGTAATATAAGATGTGTCTTTTATTACAACAGCTGTTTTGTATGCTTTATTTAAAAATTTTTTTGCTTCTGATAATTTTCCGGTTTCGTTAAATAAAATACCAAGATTAACTTCTATTTGAATTTGTTTTTTTTGTAAATTAAGCTTTTCGGCAAATTTTAATGCTTTATAATAATATACCTTTGCCGTATCGGGTTTTGAATAAAAAAGACTATTCGATAACTTTATGCAAGAATGTAATTTGTCGGTATCGTTTTTTGATGTATATATTACATTTTTTAAACTATCAATATTATTAGCAAAAACAATATTCGATAAAAAAAATATTAATAAAAATTCAATTAATTTTCTCATAAAATTTAGAAAATAACAAAGTTAAGTAAATTCTAACAATTTTATATTAATATAGTAAAATTTTTAATAACTTACCTCAACTTAAGGAAACGTTGTATTTTACGAACAGTCTTTTTATTTGCATTATTTGCAAGCATTAATGAGGAATTAAACACATTAGTTTATTGTACAGTTATTAAAATATTAACTTAACATTTTTTATGTGCAAAAAGAAACTTAAATTAAAAGAAAAAATTTATTTTTGCTTAAAATTTAACTTATGGCAAACGACGAACTATTTAAAAAAATAATATCTCATTCGAAAGAATACGGTTATATATTTCAATCAAGCGAATTATACGACGGTCTTAGTGCCGTTTATGACTATGGCGAATATGGTGTTGAATTAAAAAATAATATTAAAGAATATTGGTGGAAATCAATGGTGCAACTTAATGACAATATAGTTGGCATTGATTCTGCAATTTTTATGCATCCTAAAATATGGGAAGCATCGGGACACGTAGGAGCTTTTAACGATCCTTTAATTGATAATAAAGACTCAAAAAAACGATATAGAGCCGATGTTTTAATAGAAGAACATCGCGAAAAAATCAAAGCTAAAATTTTAAAAGAAATAAAAAAAGCAAAAAAACGATATGGCGATAACTTTAACGAACAAGAATTTATACAAACAAACCAACGGGTTTTAGCAAATCAGCAAAAGATAGACGAACTAAATAAACGGTTTAAAACAGCACTCGATAACAACGATTTAACCGAACTAAAACAAATAATTATCGATTACGATATTACTTGTCCAGTCTCGGGGTCAAGAAATTGGACTGATGTTAGACAATTTAATTTAATGTTTGATACTCAACTTGGCTCGGTAAGTGGCGAAAGCGGAAAAATATACCTGCGACCCGAAACCGCACAAGGAATTTTTGTAAATTTTTTAAATGTTCAAAAAACAGCACGTATGCGAATACCTTTTGGTATAGCACAAATAGGAAAAGCATTTAGAAACGAGATTGTTGCCCGTCAGTTTATTTTTCGAATGAGAGAATTTGAACAAATGGAGATGCAATTTTTTGTTGCTCCCGGAACCGAAATGGAATGGTTCGAAAAATGGAAAACACAACGTTTAAAATGGCATCAAGCTCTTGGTTTCGATAAAGAAAAATATCGATATCACGACCACGATAAA
>JALSQC010000394.1 GCA_026985625.1 Bacteroidales bacterium
AGATATATCTAAAATAGAAGCAGGCGAATTAAAAATTAGTAAAAGCATTACCAACATAACCGATTTATTAAAACAAATATATTTAATAAATAAAGAGGTAAGTTTAAAAAATAACCCAAATGTTACCATAAAACTTTTAATTCCCGACGAGGAATTATTTATATTAACCGACGAAAACAGATTAAAACAAATACTAATAAATCTTATTAACAATGCAATAAAATTTACAAAAAAAGGCGAAATAATAATTGGTTATACAAAAAACGCCAATAAAATTAATTTCTTTGTAAAAGATACAGGAGTAGGTATTCCCGATAAAGATATATCAACAATATTTAACAGATTTTTTCAAGCATCAAATCAAGTAGAAAAAACAAACTCGGGTAGCGGATTAGGTTTGGCAATAACAAAAGACTTGGTAGAACTATTGGGAGGAACAATAAAATGCAAATCGCAAATAAACAAAGGAACCGAATTTTATTTTGATTTACCAAACGATTTTACAAGTCTCGACAACAAATCCGAAAACAAAAATACCAAAATAGATTTAACAGGAATAAATATTCTTGTAGCCGAAGATAACGATTCAAATTTTATGTATATAAACGAGTTGTTAACAAATAATAAAGCAAAAGTTATGCGAGCAATAAACGGTTTCGAGGTAGTAAACATTTTAAAAAACAATACAAATTTTGATATAATATTTCTTGACATAAGAATGCCGGTTGTAGATGGCATATCGGCACTAAAAGAAATAAAAAAGTTAGGAATTAAAACACCCGTTATTGCACAAACAGCATACGCAATAAACAACGAACAAGAAAAATATATTAAACTTGGTTTCGACGACTATATATCAAAACCAATTATTAAAAACCAATTATTTGATATTATAAGTAAATATATTAAATTAACATAAAAAAATTATGGAAATTATTATTGACACACCTTATGTAACATTATCTTACGATAAAGAGATAAAACTTTTGGAAATGGCTTGGAAAGCAAGTAATTTTACAAGTGAGCAATACAGAGATGCATTTTTAAAAGCAGTAGAATATGGCAAAAATAATACAGTCGATAACTACTTATCGGATATAAGAGAACAAAAAATAGTATCTCCTGTTGACAGAAAATGGTTCGAGGAAGAAGCAATTCCTAAAGCAATGGAAACAGGACTAAAACGAGCAGGAATTATTCTTGGAGGAAATCCTTTTAAAAGATATTACTTTAATAATATAATGTCAAAAACAGGAAGATTTAAATTACCGTTTAAAGCTTTTAAAGATAAACAATCAGCAGTCGATTGGTTTAAAAGTTTTAATTAGAATTATTTTTTAAGTTCAAAATTATATGTAATTGTCCCTACTTGTTGAATAGAATTTAAATCTTTATTAAATTTTGCTTTCCATGCAGCTTTTAATGCTGCATTAATCAATTGAGGGTCGTGCGTAGTTGTGCCTTTCTCCTTTTTATAAGCCGAAATAACATTTCCATATTTATCAACTTTAATAGCAATTACAACTTTTCCGTATTCATTATTCTCGGGATATACCGGAGGAGGTAATTTTCCTACAGGTAATCTGCCGTTTAAACTATATCCTATTCCGTTATTTCCTAATCCGTTTCCAATATGCGATGATGAATTTTTAGAACCATCAATTCTACCTTGATTTCCATTACCGTTATTATCACCCTCGCTTGTGGCAGAATTTTTATTATTTCCCGGAAAAAGAGCTGTTTTATTTACCTCAGGTTCTTTTTCTTCTTTATCGGTATTTTCTTTTATATTTTGTTTTTTAACTTTTTTCTTTTCTACCTTTACGCTTGCGGCATCTTGGTAATCTTGTGTTAAATTTACATCTTTTGTATTAGTTTCTTCCACTACTTTTTTAGTAACTTTTTTAACATTATTTTCAGGTTCAATATTTCCACTACCATTATCATCGGTTCCAAAATTTATAAGTATTCCTTCGGGATCGGGAAATTTAGGCTCCGGAGCAGCAAAACCAAAAAATATAATAATTAGCAATAATAACAAATGAAACACTAATGTTCCTATTATTCCGTTTTTATTATCTTTTATAAAATTTATCATTTACTTAGAACTTGTTGCTAAAATTACTCTATATCTGTTGTTTTTTGCAATATTCATAACTTTTACCACATATTCAACAGGCACATCTTTATCGGCATGTAACGATATTGTTGGTTTATCTTTGCCGGCTAGTTTTTGCTTCAAAACTTGTTCCAAATTATTAAAATCTACAATATTGCGTTCAACGGCAAAAGTTTTATCTCGAGTTATAGATACACTTGTTGTAGGAGTTTCGCTCGATTGACTATTGCTTTTTGGTAAAACCAAATCTAAAGCATTTGGCGATATTAAAGTAGATGTTATCATAAAAAATATTAATAACAAAAAAACTATATCGGTCATCGACGACATATTAAAAGCTGCACTAACTTTGTTTCTGGTTTTTAATGCCATAATTTTTTAATTTGCGGGTTCGTTTAACATATCCATAAATTCAGTGGTATTTGCCTCTAACAAATAAACAACTTTTTCGACTTTTGCCACTAAAATATTATAAGCCAAATATCCTACTATACCAACAATTAAACCTGCTACAGTGGTAACCATTGCAGTATAAATACCGTTAGATAAAACCGATACGTTAATATTGCCACCTTCTACTGTTGCCATATCGTAAAAAGCTCTAATCATACCCATAACAGTTCCTAAGAAACCTATCATTGGAGCAGCTCCCGATACTGTTGCAAGCGTTGGTAGTCCCTTCTCAAGTTTCGATATTTCGAGTTTACCTACATTTTCTATCGCTGCATTTACATCGCCTAAAGGTTTTCCTATTCTAATAATACCCTTTTCAATCATTCTTGCCAAAGGACTGTCTATTGACTGGCAAATAAGTTTTGCATCGTTAATTTTTCCGGCTAATATATTTTCTTTTACCCTATCCATAAATCCTGTATCCGATTTTGCGGCTTTCTGAATTTTTATATATCTTTCTACAAAAATATATACTGCAACAACCGATAATATGGCTATTGGTATCATTATCCAACCGCCTTTTACGGCTAAATTCCAAAAAGATAACGACATTTCTTTTGTGCTTTCGGTAGCATTTAAAACTGCCGAGGTTGAATCGGCTCCAACTGTAACTTGTAATAGATTAAATAATAACATGTAATTATATTTTTATTAAAAATAAGTTAATACACTCTAAAAGTAAATACAAATTATTAGTCAATTTAAGTTTTATGCATTTTTTTTTAACAAAACATTGTTAATCAAAAAAACGTTTTTATCATAAAAATTTTATTTATATTAAAAAACGAATATTTTTACAAAATTATTGTAAAACTATAATATGGATAAATTTAATTACGAAGATATAAGACCTTATAATATTAGCGAAATAAAGAAAGCCGTAAAAAGAATAAAAACCGATAAAACTTTTTTTAAATCGATAAAATTTTTATTTCCTGAGTTTACCGACGATATTATAAATAAAAAATTAGACTCGATTAATTCGGTTTACGACTTTCAAAAAGAATTTATGCATATAGGAATACGTAGAATTATAGATAAATTCTCCGATGGATTAGAATATAATAATTTTAATTATTTAGATAAAAACACACCTTATCTTTTTATATCTAACCATAGAGATATTTTTCTTGATTCGGGAATATTACAAGTTATTTTATTCGAAAATAATTTTGATACAACCCAAATTACTTTTGGAAATAATTTGATGTATCCCGGTTTAATAACAGATATAGGCAAAATAAATAAAATGTTTACCGTTTACAGAGGAGGAAACGCCAAAGAGTTTTATAATAATTCCCTTAGATTATCGTCGTATATCAGACATGTTATTACCGAAAAAAAAACATCGGTATGGATTGCTCAACGAAACGGACGAACAAAAAACGGATACGACGAAACTCAGATAGCACTTATAAAAATGTTAATGTCAAGCGAAAAAGATTTTACAAAATCGATTAAAGAACTTAATATTATTCCTGTTTCCGTATCTTACGAATACGAGCCTTGCGATAATTTAAAAACAAACGAAATTTATATATCGCAAACACGCGAATACATTAAAACTAAAGACGAGGATTTAAAAAGCATATTACAAGGCGTAATACAACAAAAAGGAAAAATAACGTTAAACTTCGGCAAACCGTTAAATAACGAGTTAAACGGCATCTTGGATATTAAAAATAAAAACAAAAAAGTAAATTTAATTAAAAATATTATAGACAAAAGCATTTATGCAAATTACAAACTCTATGCAAATAACTTTATAGCTTTTGATATATTAAATAAAACCGATAAATATAAAGATAAATATACCGATAACGAAAAACAAAAATTTAATACCTATGTCGACGAAAAAATAAAATATATAAACGGTAATAAAAATACTATAAAAAATATTTTTCTTGATATTTATGCAAATCCGGTTGTAACGGCTAACTTAAAAATAAAAAACCAACAATGTTAGATGCAATTATTTTTATACACAAAATAAATTAATGTAATTTGCTAAATACTAACGATATACAAAATAGTAAACAAATGAGGTTTAAGATAATATTAATACTTTTTATAGCACTTAGTATAAATATATTTGCTCAAGACAACCAAAATCTAACATTTAACGATGGAATATTTATATCGTTTAACGACTTTAAACAAAACCAAAGTATAGCTTTTTCGCAGATAATATCAAATAAACCTATAGAAAACGATATCAAAGAATTTCTTAAAAAAAAGAAAATTAATTATTTCGATAACAACGGAATACAACAAGAATTAAAAACAAAAAATATATGGGGATATTGCTATAACAACAAAATATACATACACTACAACAACGAGTATAACATAATACCTATTATTGGCAGTATATCGCATTTTATTGCAAATAAGCAAGTATATACACAAGCATATTCCGACCCGTTTCAAAGCCCATACTCATATAACGATACTTACAAAACAAGCGAACCGCAAGAATACATCTTAGACATTAATTCCGGAGCTGTTTACGAATTTAACATAAAAAATTTTTTATTGCTATTAAGTAAAGATAACGATTTATATACAGAATTTATTAAACTAAAAAAACGACAACAACGACAAATGATTTATATTTATTTGCGACGATTTAACGAAAAACATCGTATAACATTGCCTAATAATTAATACTTTATTATATTTATAGAAATTTAAAAAATATAAAACTTTAAACAAATGAAAAAAATAACATTTTTATTATCGTTAATATTCCTATCGTTTATTGTTAATGCACAAAAAAATGTTGCAAAACCAAACGAAATTAAAGCTTTTTTTAAAACAAAAACACTTGTTGTTCTCGATAATAGTCCTTTCTCAGAGTATAATACAGTAATAAAAGAAGCAGTAAAAAAAAGCTGGAAACTTACCGACTTTGACTTTATAAGTAACGACGAATACGAACAAAAACGAAAAGACCCGCAATATTCGTTTATTACACTTGACGAGGTTTATTTTGATAAAGATAAAACAAAAGCAAAATACGAGTTTCTTTGTCTTTCGCTTGGCGGAAAATACAAAACCGAATCGGATATGCCACAACTTTGCACAGTGCCTGTTTCGTATTATGGAGTTGACGAAGAAACATATATTTATAAATTACCTACTTTAGTGGTTTTTATACAAAATCATGTATTGCTTACCTCTAAAAACAAAGAATTAAATTCGGGAAATATTATAAGCTATTATAATAAAAATCTTAAAAGCGTAAAAAATAAAACATTTTATGTGCTAAAAGACGAACTTGGACCAAACGTAAACACCGATAGCAAAATTAAAAAAGTATATCCATATAAATTTAAAATAGCAACTCGCGAAGAAATAGAAAATGCCATTAAAACCGAAAACGATAATGTAGTATTTTTACACAAAATAGGTCCCGAGGGAACAAAGAAAAAAGCACGTTGCTATAATTTAATTCTTGGAGCAAAAGACGCTAAACTTTATTATTTTGAGTATCACATGATTAGCTCTAAAAAACCTGACGGATTTACCATTAAAGATTTTAAAAAATTAGCAAAATAATTACTTAATACTTATTTTAAATTGAAACAAAAAAAATAAAAAATGAGATATCTTTTTGCAATAACTATAATGTTAACATCATTAACAATATTCTCGCAGACAAAAAAAAAATTAACAGTTAACGATTGTAAAAATTGGAAATATATTAAAGACTATAACATATCAAACAATGGAAACTTTATATATTACATATACGGAGCCGAAAAATACAGCGATGTAGATTTATTTATAATAGACAACAAAAACAACAAAACAAAAAAAATCCCACGCGGAAATAATGCAAAATTCTCACCCTGTAATAACTTTATTGCATTTAAAATATCGCCACAAAACGACAGTCTGCGAAAAGCAAAATTTAATAAAGTAAAAAAAGATAAAATGCCAAAAGATAGTCTTGGAATATACATATTTGACAAAGACACAACAATAAAAATAAATAAATTACTATCGTTTAAAATGTCAAAAGACAGCTCGTCGTGGATTGCATACAAATTAGATATTAAGCCAAAAACAAAAAAAATAACCGAGCCAAAAAAAAAGTTACACGGAAAAAAACTCAAAAAATATATAAAACAAAAACAAGCAATTAAAAAATTTAACCAAAAACAAAAAAAACAAAAAGGAAAACAACTTGTAATTTTTAATCCTGTAAAAAACATAAAATATACATTCGACAATATATCGGAATTTACAATATCGCATTACGGAGAATCT
>JALSQC010000395.1 GCA_026985625.1 Bacteroidales bacterium
TATTATTGCTATAATGGGTGCCCATATAAATGGTATCGATAAAATTTTTTGGATTTCGCGTTTATCTTTTAGTTGATTCATAATTTAATGTTTAAATATTGCTATAATTGATGAAAATAGGATATAAAAAATTATTATAAATGGTATTGCTGTAAAATGTAGTAAAATAATAAATATAATACTTATTATTAAAAAAATGTATCTTGTTAAATTATTTTTAAAATCATAAGTTTTAAATTTTAGTGAGAACATTGGAATCCGTGAAACCAATAAAAACGATAATATTATAATAATAGGAATTAAAACTTTTAAATTTAAAATTATTCCGTATGTAAGTAAATCGAATTTTATTCCCATAATTATTGGTAACGATGCGTAAAATATAGCATTTGCAGGTGTTGGTAGTCCCAAAAAAGAGCTTGTTTGTTTTGTGTCTATATTAAATTTAGCTAATCTAAAAGCCGAGGCTAGAGGTATTAAAATAGCAATACTTAAAATAGCAAGTTTATAAATTGCTATATTTTCGAACTCGAGTTTTTCCATAAGCAAACACGAACGCAAAAGGTTATAAACAATAAATCCGGGAGCAAGTCCAAAACTTATTAAATCGGCAAGCGAGTCGAGTTGTTTGCCAAGTTCCGAATAAGCTTTTAATAAACGGGCAAAAAAACCATCTAAAAAATCAAAAACAGCAGCAGCAAAAATAAAAAAACCTGCACCCATAGGATAACCCTCAAATGATAAAATTATAGATATTGTTCCTGATATTATATTTAAGCTTGTTATAAAATTTGGGATATATTTTTTCATATAGAGTAAAATAAAACAATAATTTTAATAAAAAAAAGTTAAATAATAAAGTTTATAAAATAAATTTTAATTTATATTTACATCATAATATAAAAATGAGTAACAAAGTTAAAATATTAATAACATTTTTGTTGATTTTTGCAAATTTTTTTGCTTATTCGCAGTTAAACGCACCAAAATACAGTAACGAGTTTCTTGCTGTTGGTATTGGCGGCGATGCATTGGCAATGTCAAATTCGGTAATTGCAAGTAGTGGAAACGTTAGCTCTGCTTACTGGAATCCAGCGGGTTTAACACGCATACAAAACGATATGCAACTTGGAGCTATGCACTCCGAATATTTTGCAGGAATAGCAAAATTCGATTATCTCGGAGGTTCTTACCGTTTAAGCGATTCAACAGTATTTGCGGTTTCTATGATAAGATTTGGCGTAGATAATATTCCTAATACTTTAGAACTTATTGATAACGATGGAAATATTCGTTACGATAGAATAAAATCTTTTTCGGTTGCCGATTACGCATTTTTATTTTCGTATGCAGGTATATCAAAAATAGAAGGATTGCGTTACGGAGCAAATGTTAAAATTATAAGACGCAAAGCAGGCGATTTTGCAAATGCTTGGGGTTTTGGTTTAGATGCTGCGGCACAATACGACTATAAAAAATTTCGTTTTGGAGCAATGTTTCGCGATGTAACATCAACATTTAATGCTTGGAGTTTTAATACTGCCGAATTAGAGGAAACATTTATACTTACAGGAAACGAAATACCTAAAAACTCATTAGAGATTACTATGCCAAAATTAATCTTGGGAGCAGCATATACTTATGATATTAACGATAAATTTGGGTTACTTACCGAGATTGACGGCGATATTTCATTCGATGGTAAACGAAACACAATTATAAAATCAAATATTGCAAGTATCGACCCACACTGGGGAGCCGAGATAAATTATCGTAAAATAGTTTTTTTGCGTATGGGAATAGGAAACTTTCAAAAAATATCAGATTTCGACAATAAAACATCAATGACGTTTCAACCTAATATAGGTTTGGGATTAAAAATAAGACGCATAGAGATAGATTACGCTCTTACCGATATTGGCGACCAATCAATAGCACTTTATTCAAATATTTTCTCGTTACGATACTCAATTAATAAAATTGAAAAATCAAAAACTATGATTGAATAAATTTATGAATTATATAATTAACAAACACGAAATTACTTTTGACGATTTACACGATTTAATTAATCTAAAAGCTGAACGTTCGGTAAATTTAGAATTTAAAGATTTTGCTGATATTAATATTTTTGACGAAAAAAAACAAAACAAACTATCGGTGTTAGTATCGGCAATGGCAAATACCGGAGGAGGTATTATATTTTTCGGAATAAAAACAAAACGGAAAAAAGCAAATCAAATTATTGCAGGAAATATTAACGGATTAACATGCGATAAAATTAAAACTGTTTTAAATTTAAAGATAAATAAACCTGTAAAAAATTTAAAAATAGGTAAAATTAATTTAAATAATAAATTTGTATTTTATATAAACATTCCGTATAACAACGACGCTCCGCATATTGCACACGATTACAGATATTACAAACGAACAAATTTACGTATTTCGCTTATGGAAGAAAACGAAATACGAGCAAAATATAATAAACAAAAAATAACTGAAATAGAGTTTTTCGGAATTTTAGACACATCGGGAGTTCCTACATTAAATAACGGACAAATAGAGGTTATTAATTTTTTCCCCAAGTTTTTAATAAAAAATAATAGTAATGTAATCGAAAAATTTTACAAAGTAGAATTATTTATACCATCGTCTTTACACGATGCCGATTTTAATCTTTTACAAAATAAATTTAGCAGATTGCATAATAAATATTCAGTTTTTAGCGAGTCGCCGCGACAAGCACTTTTCCAAAACGAAATAGCAACGGTATTACCTGCAAAAATTAAAGTAACAAAAGAAAATTTTAAAGATTTTGATACCGAAAATATTATTATAAAAGTATATTACTCAAACGGAATAAAAGAGCACTATTTAAGAATAAGAGACACGTTTATTTATAACAAAAAACGATTGATAATAGACGATTTTTTAAAAAAGCAAACAATCTCAAACAACAAACCTAATTATCTATCTCTTTAAAAATACGTTCCACCTCTTCTTCTGTTTCTGTAAGCTTAGATTTGCAAAAATTTAATAATTCCGATACCCGCGATACTTTTTTCGACATAGTATCAATATCAATATCGTTATTTTCTATTTCCGAAAGAATATTTTCTATCTCGTCAATAGCTTTTTTATATGTTAAAACTTTCTTAGCCATTTATTTTTTTTGCAAATTTAATAAATTAATAGCATACTAAAATATTAAGAGTTAAATAAATTGTTGTAAATTTGCACATGTATGATGAAATTAATTAAAATAACTGTATTACTATTACTTTTTGTTTATAGCTCTTACTCCGAGAATATAGATAGTTTGATTAATATTCTACCACAAAAAACAGACAAAGAACAGGTAGATATATATAACCAAATAAGCAAATATTTTATAAACAATAATAAACCCGAAAAAAGCCTATTATATGCTATAAAAGCAAAAGAGCTAAGTTACAAAACAATGTATTACAAAGGATTAGCCAAAGCGTATAGAAATATGGGCGATTCATATTATTATCTTAACAAATTAGATGCATCTATAAAAAGTTATAATAAAGCAAAACCATATTTAAAACAATTAAATTTAATAAAAGATATTGCCGATGTAAATGTTTGCATTGGAATTAATTACGATATAAAAACAGAGTATAATAATGCATTAGAGCACTATCAATTAGCATTTAATCAATATAAAAAAACAAATAATAAAGAGGGAATATCGTATGTTATCCATAATATAGGAGTTATTTATTTTGAACAAAAACATTATAAAAAAGCTATTGAATATTTTTTATCCGACTTAAAAAATACCGAAAAAAACGGAAATAAAAAAGACTTATATTCTACATATCAACAATTATACTTATGTTATAAAAATATTAAAGATTATGAAAAAGCAAAAATATACGGACAAAAATTTAACGAAATAGCCAACGATATTGGCGACGATTTATTAATAGGAACATCACTATCTAATTTGGCAAATATACTCGAGAAACAAAAACTATATAAAAAAGCTTTAGAATATAATAAAAAAGCATATAATTATTTTAGAAAACTTAACAACAAATACAAAGTAATTACACAACAAAATAACATTGGCATAATATATATTAAATTGGGAGACTTAAAAAATGCAATATTATATAGCGACTCAGTATATAAATCAGCCGTTAAAAATAACTATATGATATTAGCTGTTGATGCACTAAAAAACTTAAAAGATATTTATCTTGACAAAAAAGATTATAAAAAAGTAGTTTATTTCCAAGATAAAATTCAAGAAATTAAAGACTCTCTTAACTCTCAAAATTATATAAAAAATTTAACCGAGTTACAAACTAAATTCGATATAAATAAAAAAAATAACGAAATAGAACTTTTAAATAAAGATAAAATAATTAACGAACTAAAACTTACAAAATCAAAAACACAACAACGTTATTTAATAATACTAATAACGCTATTTATTTTATTATTAATATTTATAATACGGCGTTACAGATATCGTGTAAAAATTAATAAAATATTAAACGCAAAAAACAAAAAATTAAATATATTAAACGCAACCAAAGACAAATTTTTTTCAATAATAGCACACGATATTAAAAACCCGTTACTATCGTTTAACACTTTAACCGATTTATTAATATCCAATATCGATAAACTCTCTAAAGATGATTTAAAAAGTTATTTAGAAGACATAAACAAATCATCACGAAACCTAAAAGAATTATTAACAAAATTATTATTATGGGCAAAATCGCAAACAAATCGTATCGAAATTAAAAAGCAAAATTATAATATATCCGAAAGCATAAACGATGTATTATCACAATTAGAATATAACTACAAACTAAAACAAATAAACATAATAAACAACGTAAGCGATACAAAAGTTTTTGCCGATAAAAATATGATTACAACAGTTATAAGAAATTTATTGTCAAATGCAATAAAATTTACAAACAAAGGAGGCAATGTATTTATAGAGTCAAACATAAATAATAATTATATCGAACTAAAAATAAAAGACAACGGTATAGGAATGACACCCGAAAAAATGCAAAAACTTTTTAAAATAGATACAAATCAATCAACAAAAGGAACCGATAACGAAGAAGGAACAGGACTAGGATTAATACTTTGTAAAGAATTTATAGAAAAAAATAATGGACAAATAACAGTAAAAAGTAAAAAAAACGAAGGCTCAGAATTTATTTTTACAATACCATTATCATAAAAATTATATTATTACTTTTAAAAACAATTAAAAAACATTTCATTTGTAAAAAAATAAAATTATGGCTTTACAATGTGGTATAGTTGGTTTGCCAAACGTAGGAAAATCAACACTTTTTAATTGCTTATCAAACGCAAAAGCACAATCGGCAAATTTTCCGTTTTGCACAATAGAACCAAACGTGGGAGTTATTACAGTTCCCGACGAAAGATTAAACAAACTGGCACAAATAGACAACCCAAAAAAAGTTATACCGACAACAATAGAAATTGTCGATATTGCAGGACTTGTAAAAGGAGCAAGTAAAGGCGAGGGACTTGGAAACAAATTTCTTGCAAATATACGCGAGACCGATGCAATTATTCACGTTCTCAGATGTTTCGATAACGACAATATTACACATGTCGACGGAAGTATAAATCCTGTTAGAGATAAGGAAATTATCGATACCGAATTACAATTAAAAGACCTCGAAACAATAGAAAACCGATATCAAAAATTAGAAAAACAAGCAAAAGCAGGAAAAGATAAAGAAGCAACAAAAAAAATAGAAATACTATCGCGTTACAAAAAAATACTAATGCAAGGCAAATCAGCCCGTATGATAGAACTAACCGACGAAGAAAAAAAACTTGCAAAAGATTTCTTCTTAATTACCGATAAACCCGTGCTTTATGTTTGTAATGTCGACGAAAAATCGGTAACATCAGGAAACAAATATACCGATATGGTAAAAGAAAGTATTGCAGACGAAAACTCTGAAATGCTAATAATTGCAGCCCAAATCGAAGCCGAAATAGCCGAACTGGACGATATCGACGAACGCAAAATGTTTCTCAACGAACTTGGAATATCAGAACCCGGAGTATCAAAACTTATAAAAAAAGCATACAAATTACTAAACCTGCAAACATACTTTACAACAGGACCCGACGAAACCAGAGCTTGGACATTTAAAACAGGAACAAAAGCCCCGCAAGCTGCAGGAATTATACATACCGATTTCGAAAAAGGATTTATAAAAGCCGAAGTTATAAAATACAACGACTACATAGAATTAGGCTCCGAAGCAGCATGTAAAGAAGCCGGAAAAATTAGCATAGAAGGCAAAGATTATATAGTTAAAGACGGAGACATAATGCATTTTAGATTTAACGTTTAAAAAAAGAATTTTGTAAATTAACAAGCATTTCTTACTTTTATAAAAAATATTTTTTTGACACTTGAAATTTCACATAAAAGCATGTCAAGAGAGGTGTTTGAAACCATGTTTAAAACACACTTTCAGCACTTATGCAATTTTGCACAAAATTACGTTTCCGATATCGAGACATCAAAAGAAATAGTTCAAAATGTATATATTAAGATTTGGGAAAATAAAACAAATATAAACGCAAATAAATCAATAAAATCATACCTTTTTACATCGGTTAAAAATCAATGTCTTAACTATATCCGCGACAATAAAAAGTTCCGAAGTAATATTTTAGATGTAGATATAGCCGATTACGATATATCTTTTGAAGAAACCGAAGAAAAAATAGAAATAGAAAAAAAAGTAAACGAAACATTAGAAAAATTACCGCCAAAATGCCGT
>JALSQC010000396.1 GCA_026985625.1 Bacteroidales bacterium
GTCGCCCGTAAGATGGTTAAAATGTTCGTATTGTCCCGATAATATACCATTGCGAACTATATTATCGATATTTGCGTTCCAATCTTTTGATAGATATGATATTAATCCGTTAATATACCATTCGGGTAAGTTTATTAGTGTGTTATTGGCGAGTCTTGATTTAAAATCGCTACCATATATCATCTCATCTAATATTACTTTAGTAATTACAGCTCTTATTTGTGTTCGTAAATCTTGATACGAGCCATTAAAATAAATAGAAACTTTGTTTCCTTCGATTTGTGTTGTTCCGCCTATATTATATTGGTCGTCGCCGGTAATTAAACCAAGGTTACTTTGTTTAAATTCCGATAATTTATTAAAAATTAAAAATATTATACGATTGTTTAATTTATAATTAAAGAATTTTTCGATATCATTAATTTCGTTTGTGGCAATTACCGATGCATTTTCGGCAATATTTCGTCCTCCCACATAAAAATAAGTATCAAATTTTTTAAATCTAAAAAATTGCCATTCAAATTGATTGTATTGAACTCTATTTTTTCCAAAATTCATATGTAGCCCATTATAAAACTGGGCATCGACTTTAACTGTTAATGTTAAAATTAAAGTTAGTATAATTATTTTGGTAATTATTCTCACAAATATCAGATAAAAATATAAAACTTATAAAAATACAAATTAAATAAAAATATCTATTGTATATTTAAAAATATTTGTTCTTATAATTTTATTATTGTTAATATTTACTTTGTATATAATTACAAATGATTTATTTTTGAAAAAAAATAATTATGGATTTTACCGAGTATCCTTCGAGATTATTACAAAATGCTGTCGATGAGTTTTCTAAGCTTCCGGGTATTGGAAAAAAAACAGCACTACGTTTGGTTTTACATATTTTGCATCAAAATAAAGATGATGTCTTTAAATTTGGTAACTCAATTATAAAATTAAAAAACGAGATTAAATTTTGTAAAAGTTGCAATAATATATCTGATACCGATATTTGTAAAATCTGTAGCAATAACAGTCGCAATCATTCGTTAATATGTGTAGTTGAGAATATTAACGATGTAATGGCTATAGAACAAACAAATCAGTTTAACGGTATATATCACGTTTTGGGAGGTGTTCTTTCGCCTATGGAGGGGATTGGTCCCGATGATTTAAATATTTTATCGTTAGAAAAAAAATGTAAAGAAAACAAGGTAAACGAAATAATATTTGCTTTAAGCACAACAATGGAGGGTGATACAACAAATTTTTATATTTATAAAAAACTAAATAAATATAATATAAAATTTACTACTATTGCCCGAGGAATATCTATTGGCGACGAAATAATTTATGCCGATGAAATTACTCTTGGACGGTCGATTGTTAACCGAATAAATTACGACGAAAAAATAAATGCAAATATTTAAAAACAATTATTATTTTGGATAAATCAGAAAATATCAATCTCTCGGTAATAATTGTAAATTATAATGTTAAATATTTTATTCAGCAATGTTTGCACTCGGTTGAGAAAGCAATAAATAATATAAATACAGAAGTTTTTGTTGTAGATAATAACTCGGTAGATGGTTCGTGCCAAATGATTGAACAAAAATATCCTTGGGTAAAATTAATCAAAAACAAAAAAAACATAGGTTTCTCAAAAGCAAATAATCAGGCAATTAAAATATCAAAAGGCAAATATATTTTATTGTTAAATCCCGATACTATTGTCGAGGAAGATACTTTTAATAAAGTTTGTAAATTTATGGACAGCCACCCCGATGCAGGAGGATTAGGCGTTAAAATGATTGATGGCAAAGGAAAATTTTTACCCGAGTCGAAACGTGGATTACCAACACCGGCAGCTGCTTTTTATAAAATATTCGGTATATCAAAAATTTTTCCGAAATCAAAAACTTTTAATAAATACCATTTGGGATATTTAGATAAAGAACAAATACATAAAATAGATGTATTATCGGGAGCATTTATGCTTATGCGAAAATCGGTTTTAGATAAAATAGGTTATCTTGACGAAACTTTTTTTATGTATGGCGAGGATATAGACTTGTCGTATAGAATAATAAAAGCCGGTTATGCAAATTATTATTTTCCGCAAACAACAATAATACACTACAAAGGCGAAAGCACAAAAAAAGGAAGCATTAATTATGTAATGATTTTTTATAAAGCAATGATAATATTTGCTAACAAACATTTTTCGCAAAAAAATGCTAAATTTTTTTCGTTTTTTATAAATATTGCCATTTATTTTAGAGCTATTTTATCGATATTATCCCGATTTTTAAAAAATATTTTTTTACCAATTATCGATGCAGGATTAATTTTTTCGACATTTTTAATTATAAAACCTTTTTGGGAACATTATAAATTTCACGAACAAGGTATATATCCGGAACAATTTTTAAAATTAATAGTGCCTGCTTATATTATAATTTGGATTACATCAATGTTTTTTTCGGGAGCATACGAAAAACCGGTTAAAATTACACAAATAGTAAAAGGTTTTTTTATAGGCAGTATTGGAGTGTTATTATTTTACTCGTTGCTTAGCGAAAGTTTACGATTCTCGCGTGCCCTTATCTTTATTGGAGCAACAATATCAATATTATTGATAATTTTATTACGAATAATATTGCATTTTACTAAAATAAAATCGTTTAAATTAAAACAACTTACAAAAAAAAATATTCTTATTGTCGGCAGTAAATCCGAATCCGAAAGAATAAAAAATATTATTAACAATATGCAGATTTTAGCAAAAATAACAGGAGTTGTTTCGAGTAACAATAAAACAAACGACAACTATTATTTGGGGAATCTAAGTCAACTTAAAGAAATAGCTCGCATTTATAAAGTAAACGAAATTATTTATTGTGCAAAAGATATTAGCTCGCAACAAATTATAAACAGTATGCTTTTATTGTCATCGGAGATAGATTACAAAATAGCATCGCCCGATAGTTTGGCAATAATCGGCAGTAATTCTTTAAACTCTCAAGGAACTCTTTATACAATAAATATTAATTCAATAAGCAAAGAGTCGAGCAAACGAAACAAACGCTTTATAGATTTTGTTATGTCGATTATATTAATATTGTTATTACCTGTTTTAATAATCTTTAAAAAAAACAGATTAACATTTATAAAAAATTTATTTCTTGTTTTAATCGGTAGTTTGTCGTTTGTAGGATATTGTAAAAAAGTTGACATTAATTACGATAAAATACCAAAAATAAAAGACGGTATATTATCGCTTGTAGATTTACATAAAAATAATAATTTTTCGCCCGACGAAATTAAACAACTAAACTTAATATATGCAAAAGATTATAAGGTGATTACCGATATAAAAATTATATTAAAAAATATTTTAAACTTATAAATTTAAATCTTTTTATATTAATTATATCTTTGTCTTTAAATAGTATATATTGAATTTAAATATTAAATATAAACACTTTACATTAGACGACACTTCGTTTTTTAAAGGCATAGGAATACTTTTAATAGCATTTCATAATTTTTTTCATTGGGTAAGCCCAAATCCAAGCGAAAACGAATTTGATTTTTCTATTACACGAGTTCACGGTTTGTGGAACGGAATAACACATCACCCTGCCGATATCATAAATTTATTATTCTCGTATTTTGGACATTACGGAGTTCAATTATTTATTTTATTTAGCGGTTACGGCTTAATGCGTGCGTATATGAACCGTAAAATATCGTGGTCGGGGTTTATGCTTAAACGCTTAAATAAACTTTATCCTACATTTATAATTGCAGCATTAGTGCTTATCGGATTAAATTTTTATAAATATAATACATTGCTTGGCTATGTAAATATTAAAGACTTTTTTATAAAATTTAGCTTTTTATCTAATTTTATTCCGGGCAAAGCCCTAACGATAAACGGGCCATGGTGGTTTTACTCTATGATAGTTCAATTATATGCGGTTTTTCCGATAATTGTTTGGCTATATAAAAAATTTAAAGAAAAAGCTCTTTTTATAATAGTAATATTAAGTTATGCAATACTTATACTTTTTAACGATAACTTTGTAAAATTAGACGTAACACTTTATTATCAATTTATAGGACATTTGCCTGAATTTATTCTTGGAGTTTTTTTTGCCACTCGTAAAACAATTAAACTAAATATTTTTATTGTTGCAGGAGCTTTTATACTGTTTATTTTCGGAAATATATACAAATTACCTTGGTATTTCTCGCATTTAAGCATTACAATTATCTTATTTTTTATTGTAAATTATTTTTTAACAAAAATAAATAAAAATAAGCAAACGTATAAAGGTATTATTTTTTACGGCGAGATATCTATGTATCTTTTTGCAGTTCACGGGTTTCTGCGAGGACCATTTGTTAGTCTTGCAAACGAAAAAAACAATTCGTTTTATACAATCTTAATAGCAATAAGTTTTGTTGCCATATCGACTTTAATTGCTTTGGGAGTAAAGTATATTGAACAAAATTATCTGTTTATACGAAAAAAAATAATAAATTTTTTAAAAAATATTGAAACACATAAAAAAATAATATCAAAATTATTTAACTTTTTTAGATTATATTATAAATATGTATTTACATTAATTGTTATTTTATTAATAATAAAAATATTAGAGTTATTATTATTAAACTATACACATCCGTTGTTAAAAATAAATGCCGAAGCTTTGTATTCGGGAATATTTAACGAGTTTTATAACATTACAGGACAATCTATTTTATTTATAATCCCATTTTTAATAATTTATATCATAAATAAAAAATTTACAAAAATTTTACTCGGCATATTTGTCTTTATTATAATATCATTAAATATAATTTTAATACAATATTTTAACACAACACTTGTCCCCTTAGACCACGTAATATTTGTTTACACTTTTAAAGGATTGTTAAAAATTGTATCATCATCGGTTGATTTTAATTTTTATACATTACTCCCATTTATACTAACATTGGTAATTTTAATTTTAATTATACGATTATTTAAAAATCTAAAACTCTCAAACCTTGCAATACTTAGTTTGCTATTATTAAGTTCCTTGTTTTTAAAAAATTATAAATATTTTATTATAGAAAATAATAATTTTGATAACGACATTCAATACTTTTATGCAAACAACAAATTAACTTACTTTACACAAGATGTTTATAACTATATAAAAGACAAAGAACAAACTAACAATAAACAAAAAAATGCTTATACAACAGATGAGTTAAATAACGATATATCTTTTTATCATAAAAAAATTAAGAACAAAAATTTTATAAGCAACAAATATCCATTATTATATAACGAGAATTATAACATAAATACTTTAGGTAAATTTTTTAAAATAAATAAAACACAAAAGCCTAATATTGTTTATATTATTGTAGAAAGTTTATGTAACCAGATATCAGGAAAATATGCCGAGATAGGCAGTTTTACTCCCTTTTTAGATTCGCTTGAACAACATAGCCTTTATTGGCGAAATAATGTTAGTTCGTCAGAACGAACATTTGGCGTTTTACCTACAGTTCTTGGCAGTTTACCACCTGCAAAAACAGGATTTATGGAAACCGACAAATCAATGCCATTACATTTCTCTATATTAAGCCTGTTAGCAAAACAAAATTACACTTCTAATTTTTATTACGGAGGCTGGTTGGATTTTGACAATATGAAAACATTTTTATTAAAAACCAAAATTACAAATTTAATAACCGATTACGATACAACATATAAACTCGATACGGCAAAATACGATTCTTGGGGATATCCCGACAAAATATTATTTAAAAAAGGAGCTCAAGATTTTAAAACAAAAAAACAACCTTTTGTCGATATATTTTTAACACTATCTACCCACTCGCCGTTTTTATTAAAAAATCAAGATTATTACATAAATAAAGTTAAACAACAAATCTTAAAAAAAGGTTATAAGTCAAAATTTTTACAATCCGATATAAATATAAGAATTATGTCAACGGTTATGTATCTCGACGATGCATTAAAGCAATATTTTAATAAAATAAAAAATACCGAAAATTATAAAAACACTATTTTTATAATTACCGGCGACCATAAAATGGGACCAATATCAATAAATAACAATATCGACAAATATCACGTTCCGTTAATTATTTATTCGCCAATGTTAACACAAGAACAAGAATTTGGAGCAGTAGTGTCGCATTACGATATTGCACCATCTGTTACAAGTTTGTTGTATAATAATTATAATGTTGATTTTCCATCGCAAATGCACTTTATAGGAACAAATATCGACACAAGTAAAAATTTTAATGCAAAAGATTTTGTTCCGTTTATGCGAATTAATCGCGATATTTTAGATATATGTTATAATAATTATTTTTTATCCGACGGAAGAATATACAAAATTAACGATAAATTAAAAACTCAACCTGTAAAACAAGAAAAGCAGGAATTAAAAAAAATATTAAAATCCTTTATCAATATTAACAATTATGTTTGTAGTAATAATAAAATAATTCCTGCTAATTTATATCGAACATTAAATATATCGTCGTATTTGTTTTTAGTAAATACCAATTTCGACAAAAATATACCCGAAGCATATATACCTTATATATCAAGCGACACAAGTTATTCGGGAAATAAATCTATTTGCATAAAACCTGATAATGAATTTATAGAATTAGTGCCCGACCAAAATATAGATAATACATACAGCCGTTTATTCTTTAATTTAACTTGTAATATATTAAGTAAAGATACAACAAACGGA
>JALSQC010000397.1 GCA_026985625.1 Bacteroidales bacterium
ACTGTCTGGATAAAAGGTAATAAATATCGGGTAGATTTAATGGGCTCAATAGTATTTTTTGACGGCAAAACCAAATATACGTATTTAAAAGAATCAAACGAGGTAAATATAACAGAACCCGATGATGACGACGATGTTCTTGATCCGTCAAAAATATTTACAATGTATAATAAAGATTTTAAATATAAATTTGTTTCGGATAAATTCGAAGATACAAGAGCTTTACAAACTGTAGATTTATTCCCTAAGGATTTAGAAAAAGAATACTCGCGAGTAAGATTACGTATTGATAAAACAAAGAATCAAATATTTGAGATAAAACAATTCGGAAAAGATGGAAATTATTATACTATACGCATAATGAAATTTACTCCTAATGTAAAACTAAACGATACTTTCTTTAATTTTAATAAAGCAAAATATCCGGGTGTAGAAATTAACGATATGCGTTAATCTAATTGCAGTGCATAATTATCCTATGCATGCGAAAAATAAAAAGATAATTACTAAGTTAATTATTATCTTTTGCCTCGATAAAATTTAATTTGTTCTTCCGGGATATTCTTTAAGAGCAATTTCTATACATTTTACAGCCTCTTTAAGATCATCGATTTTAAGAACATAAGCAATTCTAACTTCATTTATTCCCAGACCTTTTGTAGAATAAAATCCTGTTGCAGGAGCAAGCATAACTGTTTTATTATCGTACGAAAATTCTTCGAGTAACCATTTAGCAAATTTATCGGCATTGTCAATTGGCAATTTAACAACAGCATAAAAAGCTCCTTTTGGTTTTGGACAAAAAACACCATCTATTTTATTTAATGCATCAACAGTAAAATTACGGCGGGCAATATATTCGTCATAAACCTCTTTAAAATATTCGGGAGGTGTATCAAGAGATGCTTCGCCTATTATTTGTCCAAAAGACGGAGGACTTAATCTGGCTTGTGCATATTTTAAAGCTGTTTCTAATATTTCTTTGTTTTTTGTAATCATTGCTCCTATACGGACACCACACTCGCTATAACGTTTAGACACACTATCCATTAGTATAACATTTTGCTCTATATCTTTTAAATACATTGCCGAAAAATGTTTTTCGCCATCGTAGCAAAATTCGCGATATACCTCGTCAGAGAATAAATATAAATCGTATTTTTTAATTAGTTTGCTAAGTTCGGTTAATTCTTTTTCAGAATATAAATATCCTGTAGGATTATTAGGATTACAAATAACAATTCCTTTTGTTTTATCGGTTATTAGTTTTTCAAACTCCTCAATTTTAGGCAATGCAAACCCGTTATCAATTTTTGATGTAATAGGTTTAATTTTAACATCGGCCATTGTGGCAAAACCGTTGTAGTTTGCATAAAATGGTTCAGGAATAATAACCTCGTCGCCCGGATTTAGACACGTCATAAATGCAAAAACTATTGCCTCGGAGCCTCCTGTTGTTATAATTATATTTTCGTGATTAATGTCTATATTAATATTTTGATAATATTTTGCAAGTTTACGTCGATATGTTTCGTTTCCGGCAGAATGACTGTATTCTATAACTTTTAAATCGGAATCTTTTATAGCCTTTAAGGCTATATCAGGAGTTTTAATATCGGGTTGTCCAATATTTAAATGATAAACTTTTTTACCTTGTTGTTTTGCTTTTTCGGCATAAGGAACCAATTTGCGTATTGGCGATTCGGGCATATTTTGCCCACGATTAGATATTTTTGGCATAATTATTCTAAAATTTATTTATTTAAAATTGATTTTGGCTTTTCGGGTGATGTTTTAGGAGTTTCTTTTTTTACAACTTTTCCTTTAATTGTTATACGAACAGGCGAATTTTTTGCATTTGAAAAAACTGTTACTGTTTTTTGAAAATTTCCTATTCTATGGGTATTATATTTTACTTTAATAACATTTTTTTTGTGTTTTTTAATAGGCGTTTTTGGCCAAGTAGGAACAGTGCAACCACACGACGATTTTACATTTGTAAGAATTAATGGAGACTTTCCTGTATTTTTAAAAACAAAATCGTGTGTTCCGTCAGAACCTTGCTCTATAACTCCATAATCGTAAAAATTAGATTCAAAAGTAATTTCGGGTGCATTTTTATCAACTTTTTTGTCTTTTGCTTCTTGAGAAAAGGCTGTTGTTAGCGAAAATGAAAGAAATAAGATTGTTAAAATTTTTAAAGTTCTCATAATTTTTAAGTGAATTAAATTAATAAAAAATCAAATTTATTTTTTTTTATTTAAAAAATATATGTTAATAAATATTTTTTTATTTTTTTAACCTAATTATTTTGTTTGATTAAATAATTTTATCAAAATATCGGCAGCTTTAAATGGAGATATCTTATTATTTGCAGCAGCTTCTTCTAATTCTTTAAACTTATGTTTAATATTATCGTTATTATAAAATATATTTTTAAGAGAATTGTTGATAGACTCTTGTAGCCAATATTTTATTTGTTTATTACGATTATCGTAAAAATAATTATTTTGTTTGGTATAATTTACATAATTAATAATTTTATTCCATACTTCCGAAATATTATAATTAGTAAGCGACGAGCATGTTAAAACATCGGGTGTCCAACCCGATTTTGTTTTAGGAAACAAATGTAACGCATTTTTATACTGAGCTTTAGCTAATTCAGCCTTTTTTTTATTATTTCCATCGGCTTTTGTAATTGCAATTAAATCTGCCATTTCCATTATTCCTCGTTTTATACCTTGCAACTCGTCACCTGCTCCCGAAAGCATTAAAAGTAAAAAGAAATCTACCATTGATTTAACAGCTGTTTCGCTTTGTCCCACACCAACAGTTTCTATCAAAATAATGTTAAATCCGGCAGCTTCGCAAAGAATAATTATTTCGCGAGTTTTTTTTGCAACTCCTCCAAGCGAACCTGCGGCAGGCGATGGGCGAATAAAAGCATCTTTTTGTGCCGATAAAGTTTCCATACGTGTTTTATCCCCCAAGATACTACCTTTTGATATTTCGCTACTTGGGTCTATAGCTAAAACAGCAATTTTATTTTTTTGCTTTATTAAATTAGTTCCTAAACTTTCGATAAACGACGATTTTCCAACACCGGGAACCCCTGTAACTCCTATACGTATTGATTTGCCTGAATAAGGCAAGCATGCTTCTATTATTTGTTGTGCTTTATTTTGTTGCTCGGGTAATTTACTCTCTATTAAAGTAATTGCTTGACTTAATATTGTAATATTTTTATTTAAAATACCGTTTACATAATACTTTACAGACTTTATATTTTTTTTATTTTTTAAAAAATTTTTAATCGATGTTTCGTCTGTAGTTTTAACATTATTACTACCTTTTTTTACCGATAAACCTTTATATTTATCAGAATTTTCGATATGATCGGTCTTTTTACCCATTTTATTATTTTAATATTCCAAAATTAATTATTTTATTAAAATTTACACTTAAAATTAATTAAACTTATAATAATTTATTAATTTTATTTTTTTAAAATTTTTTAAAATTGAAGAAACAATTTTTTATAATATTAATTTTATTATTGATAAATAATTTATCATTCTCGCAAAGCACAATATTTCTTAGATTCTCGGGCATTGGGTATCACCCTTTTTCAAAACCTAATTTAGAATTATACGAAAATAAAATCGATGCTAACGGAAATTTTAATGCCGAGCCCGGAATAATACTTGGACTTGAAAAATATATACGAGGGAATTTTCTGTCGTTTCAAATAACTCAAGGAATGTATTCCGATGTTGTAGCAAAACAAGCAGGATTTACAAATTTTAGTTTACGACGACAATTTTATCATAAATATAAAAATCATTTTTATATTACAATGGGAGCATCTATTGCTTATCGAAAAGATTGGCGAGAGATTCCAAATTACGTAAAAGACGGAGACTTTAAAGTAAACGGAAAATGGCAAAACAAATGGCTTTTTAGTTCGTCTATTGTTTACGATTACTATTTAGCAAAACGCTTCGACTTGTGTTTTGCCGTAATGTATGGCTACGAGTATCATGCTATTACTCCTACATTGGGTATTAGATTTTGGGTAAATCCTAATGTAAAAGTTGACGAATGCGATTACACAAAACGTTTCGACCAAGGACGTTTAAGAAAATGGTTTAAAATACATTTTAGGTAATATTACGCTTTTACTATAAATAATGTATTTTATTTGTTATTTTTTTTATTATATTATATTTGTATTTTCAATATTAAAATATAGTGTATGAGTATTACAAGAGTTTTTGATATTCTCGATAATTATATAAGTAAAGAAAAAGCCATAATAGGAAAATATAATGGAGAGTGGATATCGTATAGTGATAAAGATTATAAAGAAAATAGTAATAATTTTAGTTACGGACTTTTAAATATTGGAATTAAAAAAAACGATAAAATAGCAACGGTTATGAATAACCGTCCGGAATGGAATTTTATCGATATGGGAATTTTACAAACAGGAGCCGTTCACGTTCCTGTATATCCAACAATATCCGATGATGAATTTTTACATATATTAAGCGATTCCGATGCTGTATTATTAATTGTATCTGATAAAAATTTATACGATAGATTATCTAAACTAATCGAAAAAATACCTGCAATAAAAGATATATATACAATTGATAATATACAAGGAGCTAAAAATGTATCAGATGTTTTTGAGTCCGGAAAACAAAATGCAGATAAATTTAAAGACGAATTAATAAAAATAAAATCGTCTGTAAAAAAAGATGATTTGGCATCGTTAATATACACCTCGGGCACAACAGGAGCAGCAAAAGGAGTTATGCTTACACATAATAATTTTGTAAGCAATATTCTTGGAGTTTATAAAAAAGTTCCGTTAACAAACAACGAAAAAATATTAAGTTTTTTACCATTATGCCATGTTTACGAACGTACTGTTAATTATATTTATCAATATATTGGAATTCAGATTATTTATGCCGAGAACTTTGGAACTATTGCCGATAATTTAAGACACTTTAAGGTCGAGGGGTTTGTAACAGTTCCACGTGTTCTTGAGATGATATACGAAAAAATTATTACAAAAGGTAAAGATTTAACAGGATTAAAAAAGAAAATATTTTTTTGGGCTGTAAAAATAGGAAACAACTATTCGCATGAGAAATCACAAAAAGGAATATACAAAATTAAACTAAATTTAGCACGAAAACTTGTATTTAGTAAATGGAAAGCAGCTTTAGGCGGTAAATTACACATGATAGTATCAGGTGGTTCGGCTTTGCAACCACGTTTGGCTCGTATGTTCGATGCAGTAGGAATATTGGTGCAAGAAGGTTACGGATTAACCGAAACATCGCCGGTAATATCGTTTAACGATTCTGTAATAGAAAATAATAAAATAGGAACCGTAGGAAAAGTATTAAAAAACATTGAGGTTAAGATTGCAGACGATGGCGAAATTCTTGTAAGAGGTCCTATAGTAATGAAAGGATATTATAAACGTCCCGATTTAACAGCCGAAGTAATTGACTCGGATAATTGGTTTCATACAGGCGATATAGGCGAGTTGGATAACGATGGATTCTTAAAAATAACAGACCGTAAAAAAGAAATTTTTAAAAACTCGGCAGGTAAATATATAGCACCGCAAGTTATCGAAAATAAATTAAAAGAGTCGATATTTATAGACCAAGTTATGGTGGTTGGCGATGGCGAAAAATTTGCAAGTGCTTTAATATCACCAAATTTTAACCATTTGCATTTTTGGGCATCAAAACACAATGTGCATTATCGCGATAATTACGAGCTTGTTAAAAATAAAGATGTTGTAAAACGTATTCAAAAAGAAATTAACGAGATTAATAAAAAATTAGGACAAATCGAACAAATAAAACGTTTTAGATTAGTATGCGACGAGTGGACAACAAAAACCAAAGAATTATCGCCAACACTAAAACTACGACGAAAAAATATTTATAAAAAATACGAACATATTTTACGCGATATTTACGGTTATAAAGATAATGAAGAAAACAGAGCAGTTAAAAAATAAAAAAATATTACGATAGACAAAAAATATTAAAACTTATTAAAACTTATTAAAATTAAACCTCGTTTTAAACAAAGTTTTTTATTTAAAAATAATAAATATTACTTTTGTAAAAAAAATTTCTTTTGAAAAAACTCCATAAATTCATACTAAAATCATATATAGGTCCATTTATAATGACCTTTTTTATTTCCTTGTTTCTTTTACTTATGCAATTTTTATGGAAATATATCGACGATTTGGTAGGTAAGGGCTTAGAGTGGACAATAATAGCACAACTTATGGCTTATGCATCAACAAGTATTGTTCCAATGGCTTTGCCTTTAGCAATTTTATTATCGTCGATAATGACATTTGGTAACCTTGGCGAAAATTACGAGTTAGTAGCATTAAAATCATCAGGAATATCATTACAAAAAATAATGTTTCCGTTAATAATTTTTACAGTATTTATAAGCATATCAGCTTTTTATTTTTCGAATAATGTAATGCCATATACAAATCTAAAATTTCGGACAATTCTACACGATGTCCGTAATCAACGACCCGCATTAGCTATAAAAGAAGGCGTTTTTTACAACGGTATAACCGGATACAGCATAAGAATAGGCAAAAAAAACAAAGAAAAAAATATGCTGTATAATTTAATGATTTACGACCATACAAAAAAAAACGGAAATACTAATGTAGTTGTTGCCGACTCCGGAGTAATGTTTATGATTAAC
>JALSQC010000398.1 GCA_026985625.1 Bacteroidales bacterium
TCGTTCGTATATAGGTTTAGGATTTTATAATACAATAACACCATCGGTAATAATTAGAAATATTTTAGAAAATCCGTCGTGGTACACATCTTACACCCCCTATCAAGCCGAAATATCGCAAGGACGTTTAGAAGCTCTTTTAAACTTTCAAACAGTAATTACCGAACTTACAGGTATGGAATTGGCTAACTCATCGTTACTCGACGAGGCAACTGCTGCAGCCGAAGCAATGATTATGATGAAAAATCTACGTTCGCGAAAAGCAATTAAAGAAGGACGTAATAAATTTTTTGTTGATAATAATATATTTCCACAAAACAAAGCTGTAATAGAAACAAGAGCTATACCATTAAATATAGAACTAATTTATGGCGATTTTAAAACATTTAAATTTACTAACGAATTTTTTGGAGCAATAGTTCAATATCCTGCAGCCGACGGTAAAATAAATTATTATTCCGATTTTGTTGCAGATGCACATTCTAATGAATGCAATGTTGCAGTAATTGCTGATATTTTAAGTTTAGCAATTTTAACTCCACCCTCAAAATTTGATGCCGATATAGTTCTTGGCTCTACACAACGTTTTGGAATCCCTATGGGATACGGTGGTCCATCAGCTGCATATTTTGCCACACGCGAAAAATATAAACGTAATATGCCGGGCAGAATTATTGGAGTATCAAAAGATACCGAAGGCAATAATGCTTTACGAATGGCTCTGCAAACACGCGAACAACACATAAAACGCGAAAAAGCAACATCAAACATTTGCACGGCACAAGCATTATTAGCTACAATGGCAGGAATGTATGCAATATATAACGGTCCCGAAAGAATAAAAAATACAGCTTTTAAAATCCACTCAATAACAGGATTTTTAAACGACGAACTTATTAAATTAGGATATAATCAAGAAAACGAAAGCTATTTTGATACATTAAAAATTATTTTACCCGATAAAATAAACTCATCGGATATAGAAAAAATTGCCTTACAAAAAGAAATTAATTTTTATTATGCCGATAACAAAACAATAGGAATATCAATAGACGAAACAACAACAATTAACGATGTAAACGATATTATCGAGATATTTGCAATTGCTAACGATAAAGAAGTAGAAAAATTTGATAATATTCCTGACGAAATATTTTTCGACCGTAAATTTTTAAGACAATCCGATTATTTAAAACAAGAAATTTTTAATAAATACCATTCCGAGACCGAAATGATGCGTTACATAAAAAAATTGGAACGCAAAGATATATCGCTTACACATTCAATGATATCGCTTGGCTCATGCACAATGAAACTAAATGCTGCCAGCGAAATGTTTGCACTATCATGGCCGGAATTTGGAGCAATACACCCATTTGTTCCAACAAATCAAGCACAAGGATACCACCAAATTTTCGAAGAACTCGAAAAATATCTAAAAGAAATTACCGGATTCGAAAAAATATCTTTTCAACCAAACTCAGGAGCAGCAGGCGAATATACCGGACTTATGACAATTCGTGCATATCATAAAAAAAATAATCAATCTAACCGTGATATAATACTAATACCATCTTCGGCTCACGGAACAAACCCGGCAAGTGCTGTAATGGCAGGTATGAAAGTAAAAGTTGTTGCTTGCGACGATAATGGTAATATATCTCTCGACGATTTAAAACAAAAAGTAGAAGAAAATAAAGAAAATTTAGCAGGGTTTATGGTTACATACCCGTCAACACACGGAGTTTTCGAGAGTGCAATTATTGAAATGATTGATATTATACACCAAAACGGAGGTCTTGTTTATATGGACGGTGCAAATATGAATGCACAAGTAGGAATTACAAGCCCTGCACAAATAGGAGCCGATGTTTGTCATCTTAATTTACACAAAACATTTGCAATACCTCACGGAGGAGGCGGACCCGGAGTAGGACCTATAGGAGTTGCCAAACATTTAGTAGAATTTTTACCAAGTAATCCGTTAATTAATACAGGTGGCGAAAACTCAATAAAAGCAGTGTCGTCGGCACCTTGGGGAAGTGCAAGTGTTCTTACAATATCACATGCTTATGTCATGATGATGGGAGGAGACGGACTAACAAAAGCAACAAAATATGCAATATTAAATGCAAATTATATTGCAAACAAACTAAATAAATATTTTAAAGTATTGTATAAAGGCGAAAACGGTTACGTTGCCCACGAAATGATTCTAGATTGCCGAAACTTAAAACGAGATACCGGAATATCAGAAACCGATATATCAAAGCGATTAATGGATTACGGATTTCATGCTCCTACATTATCATTCCCTGTTCACGGAACATTAATGGTTGAGCCAACCGAAAGCGAGTCACTACAAGAACTAGATAGATTTATTGAAACTATGATTACAATATATAACGAAATTCAAGAAGTAGTAACAAACAACAACTTAGTCGATGACAATGTTTTAATAAACGCCCCACATACTTTAAATGCCATAGCAAAAGAATGGAATCATAAATATTCAATAGAAAAAGCAATTTTTCCACTATCGTGGATAAAAGAAAATAAATTCTTTCCGGCAAGTTCCCGTATCGATGATGCATACGGCGATAGAAACTTAGTATGCACTTGCGACCCTATCGAATCTTACAAATAAATAATTTTCATAAAAAAGCCTTGTTTGTTCAAGGCTTTTTTTATTAAATTAAATAATCTTTATATTTGTTATTTTAAAATTAATTATAATTTTGACAAATAAATATACATTGTAAGTGCATAATATCATAACATTAATTAATGATAAATAAAAAAATTAGTTTTATATTAATATTATTACTTTTTAGTTTAATAACTAATGCACAAAACTCTTTTGAGTTTCACGGTAAAATATCAATTGACGACGGCAGAAGCAATACTGTTAAAATTGTTGTAACCAAAGATGGCAAACCATATAAAACATTTCACCCCGAAAGTAACGGAAAATACTCATTTAATTTAAATTACAACAGTGTATATATTGTTTCTTACGAAAAAAAAGGATTTGTAAGCAAAAAAGTCGAAGTAAATACAATTGTTCCCGACAAAGTTCTAAAAAATAATAATTTTAAATACAAATGGAAAACCGATGTAAATTTATTTAAAAAATACGAAGGCATAGACTTTTCGTTTTTCAACGAACCAATACAAAAAATATACTTTAACAATAATGCATCGCGACGTTTTGTTTACGATGATAAATACGCAAAACAAATCGAAAAAGAATTAAGAGAAAAAATGGCAGAAGTAGAAAAACGAAAAGCCGAAGAACGAAAAGCAGCCGAAAAAAAACGTCAACAATTGTTAAAAGAACGTCAACAAGCCATAAAAGATTCGTTAGCTCAAGTTAGAGAACAAAAAAAACAACGAGAATTAGAATATAAACAAAACCAAGCTTTAAGACAAAAACAACTTAGAGATTCTATTGAAAACGCAAAAATATATGAACAAAAACAAAAAGAACAACAAGCGTTAAAACACCAACAAGAGCTTAAACAAAAAGCCGAAGAAACTCGTCGAAAAAAAGAAGAAGAAAAAAAACGTCTTGCACAAGAACGTGCCGATAAAATAAAACAAATTAAAGAAGCTGCAGAAAAACGTAAAGCCGAAAAAATTAAAAAATTAGAAGAACTAAAAGCCCTTAGAGAAAAAAAACGTCAACAATTATTAGAACTTAACAAAAAAGATATTACCGAGGAAAATACTGTAGCCCAAAATCGTAAAATACAAAAATTTACAGTAAAACAAGGAGGTATTGTTAATTACTACCGTAAAGTTGTTTGGACGTGGGGCGGAATTTATTATTTTAGAAACAACAAAAGTATAAGTCGTTCGGTATTTTATTTAGAAACTAGAGAATAACCATAATTTACAAAAATTACATGGCAATATTTAAAAAAATAAAAGGCATATCCCCTATTTATGGTAAAAATTGTTTTTTTGCCGACAATGCAGCAATAATTGGCGATGTTGTTATGGGCGATAATTGTAGTATTTGGTTTGGCACAGTTGTCAGAGGCGATGTAAACTCAATAAAAATAGGAAATAATGTTAATATACAAGACGGAGCCGTTTTACACTGTCTTTATAAAAAATCAATTATAGAAATAGGAAATAACGTTTCGATAGGACACAATGCAACTATACACGGTGCAAAAATAGAAGATAATGTGCTTATAGGAATGGGAGCTATAATTTTAGATTATTCTGTTATAGGAACAAACTCAATTATTGCAGCAGGCTCTCTTTTACTCGAAAAAACAAAAGTTGAACCTAACAGCATTTATGCAGGAGTTCCCGCAAAAAAAATAAAAAAAATAAACCCCAAACAATTAAACGAAATGATAAAAAAAATTGCCGATAACTATTCCATGTATGCAAGCTGGTTTAAAAAATAATTTATATTATGTTGCTTTGTTATATGCATCTATAATTTTTTTAACTATCTTATGGCGGACAACATCGTTTTTATCAAAAAAAACAAACTTAATATCGTCAACTTTTTTTAAAACATCAATAGCATTTAACAATCCCGATTTTTTATTTTTAGGCAAATCTATTTGCGATATATCACCCGTAACAATAAATTTAGAGCCATTTCCCATACGAGTTAAAAACATTTTTATTTGATTTACAGATGTATTTTGTGCTTCGTCAAGAATTACAAACGAGTTTTCGAGAGTTCTACCTCGCATATAAGCCAAAGGAGCAATTTCTATTACTCCGTCGTTAAAAAGTTCTGTAAGTTTTTTTGCAGGAATCATATCAAACAAAGCATCGTATAAGGGTTGCAGATAAGGGTCGAGTTTTTCTTTAAAATCACCGGGCAAAAAACCTAATTGCTCACCTGCTTCTACTGCCGGACGACTTAATATTATACGCTTTACCTCTTTATTTTTTAACGATTGAACAGCTAAAGCTATTGCTATGTATGTTTTTCCTGTTCCTGCCGGACCTATGGCAAAAATTAAATCGTTTGATTTTATATAATCAACTATTTTTTGTTGATTTTTATTTCGCGATTTTATTAATTTTCCATAATTGCCAAAAACAATAACATCTTTATCGTTAAAATTTAGTAAGTTATTATTGTTTAAAACAATATCATCAATTACATCTAAATTAATTTTATTATATTTGTTATAAAAATTAATAATCTCATTTAGTTTATTTCCGAAAATAGTTACATCGGTTTTGTTTCCTATTGCTTTAATATTATTATCGCGGGCAATGAGTTTTATTTTAGGAAAAAGTTTTTTTAAATGTTCAAAATTAGAGTTATTTACACCGTAAAATATTCTAAAATCTATATTTTCTAAAATAAATTGTTTTTCTATCATTAAAAATTATTATAAAAATTTATTTAAATCTCTTTAACAAGCAACTTAGGCTCCATCATATCTCTAATTGCATATTTTAAACCTTCGCGACCAAACCCTGAGTTTTTAACCCCGCCATAAGGCATATGATCTACTCTAAAAGTAGGAACATCGTTATTTATAACTCCTCCAACCTCGAGATTATTAAAAGCATAATTAATTTCTTTTATATCGTTTGTAAAAACACCGGCTTGTAAACCATATTGCGAATTATTAATTTCGGCAATTCCATTCTCAAAAGTATCGAATTTTTCTATGGTAACAACAGGACCAAAAATCTCTAATTTACAAACATTCATCTCTTGTTTTGTATTTGTTATAATTGTTGGCTCAAAATATGTTCCGTATCGTTTACCTCCGTATAAAATTTTTGCTCCATCGGCAACGGCATCGTTAACCCAAGACTCTACACGCAAAGCATTAGTTTCGTCAATCATTGCTGATATTTCTGTTTCAATATTATCGGGTTCGCCTTGCTTAAGTTTTTTTGTGCCTTTAATCATTTTATCTACAAACTCGTCGAATACTTGATTTTGAACATAGATACGTTGAACATGTATGCATACTTGTCCGGAGTATGCAAAACTACCTACCAAGCATTTTTTTACGGCTAAATCTATATCTGAGTTCTTTGACACTATAACTCCTGCATTGCCTCCAAGTTCAAGAGTAACTTTTTTGCGACCTGCTTCGCGTTTCATTTTCCAACCTACTTGTGGCGAACCTGTAAAACTTAACTTTTTAAATCTTTCATCGGTAACTAATTGGTTTCCTGCATTTCTATCCATAGGTAATATCGACAATGCTCCTTTTGGTAAATCGGTTTTATCAACAATTTTTGCTAATTCTAAAACCGATAACGGTGTAGAACGTGCAGGTTTTAATATTATGGGATTTCCTGCTGCTATTGCAGGTGCAATTTTATGAACTGCCAAATTTAAAGGAAAATTAAAAGGAGCTATTCCTGCCATTAAACCTACCGGAAAATATTTAACTATAGCCTCTTTTCCTTCGCCGGGAGCAGTCCAGTCTATAGATAAATATTCGTTAGGAATACGTTTCGATTCTTCGGCAGCAACCAAAAAAGTTTGTATTGCTCTTGATATCTCGCCTATTGCATAACGCAAAGGTTTTCCCGACTCTAAAGCTAATATTTTTGATAAACGTTCTTTATCGGCTTTTATAGTATTTGATATTTGCATTAATATTTCGTAACGCTTATAAACCGGTAATTCTTTCATTTCTTTTTCTACCGACAAACCTTTTGTTATAGCAAATTCTAAATCCGATTTTCCTGCAATATAAGTTTTTGCAACTAACTTATTGTTGTAAGGATTTGTAACCTCTAAAATATTATCGGTTG
>JALSQC010000399.1 GCA_026985625.1 Bacteroidales bacterium
CTCAAAAAATTGCGTTCTAAAAGACAATCTGTTGCCAATATCCCCCTTTATATTTATGCCTCGTGTATTAATACTTAAAATAGAATCGTTTATAATATTTTTACCCCGTGCAAGGTTAAAAAGAATATCTATACTCAAATGAAAATCGTTAGTATCTACCAATAGTAAATTCTCTGCAAATATTTTTTTTAACACTTTTTGATGTTTAAATTTTGATATAAATTTTTTATATCTGTTTGCAGGATATAATACGCTATCGATATTAATCTGATTCTTAAATTGTGAACTTATTAATGGTTTTAATCCTGTGTTAAATACTTTTTTGTTTGAGTTTAAACTTTTGTTTATATTAATGCTAAGATTATAATTTAAAGGATATAAATTATTTTGTGCAACGCTAAGTTTTAACGAAAAAAAAAATATAAAAACAAAAATAAGTTTATTAAAAAACATTAATTCTTTTTTTTCTTTTTTACAAAATAATATAAAATGCTTGTTATTAAAATAGCAAAAATTAAGATACTAAAACCTAAAATATATGTTCCTATATCTCTAAATATTAAAGCTATAAAAATAATTATAATCGAAAAAACATCTATTATAATTGTTGCTAATGTATGCGATAAACCCAAGTCGATAAGCATGTGATGAATATGATTTCTGTCGGGTTTAAACGGCGAGTGTCCTTTTGCTATTCTTATCGAGAAACTGCGCAACAAATCGAACAACGGAAAAAATAATATAGCAATAGCAACTACCGGAGCATGATTTATATGATAATTACCTTGATATAATTTGTTTATTTCGATAAACTCTATTGCAAAAACCGACAAAATTAGCCCCAAAGCTAACGAGCCGGTATCTCCCATAAAAATTTTTGCAGGAGTTATATTGTATTTTAAAAAGGCAGTTAAAGCTCCAACCAAAGCAAAAGCAACAATTGCAAGTTGAGAATTTTTATCTACAAAGAAAAACCAAGTTCCGAATATTATAGACGATATAACTCCTATAGATCCGGACAAACCATTAATTCCATCGATTAAATTAAGCGAATTTACAATTACAATAATCGTAAAAATGCTAAATAAAATACTTACAATATATGGTATTTCATGAATACCGAAAATACCAAACATACTTGTTATTCTAATATCGCCCCATACTGTAATAATTACTGCAGCAAGAATTTCGCCTATTAATTTTTTTAACGGCGATAGTCCGTCTATATCATCTTTTATTCCTAATAACGAAACAATTAAAAGAGCTGCAACAATATATTGTAATTGCCAATAGTGTGAAAATTTTGTCCAAAATGTTAACGAAAAAATTAGTCCTGCAAAAATAGCTATTCCCCCAAGCGTTGGAATACTACCTCTATGCGATTTTCGGGAGTTTGCAACATCAAAAAGTTTTTTACGTTTGGCAATTTTAATAACTACAGGTATTGCCAAATATGTAATAGCAAAAGCTGTAATAAAACTATATATAAGGGTTTCTATCATTTTCTGCAAATTTAATAAATAAATTAATTTTTATGTAAAAAAACTTTTTTAAAAAAACAAAACAATTTTTTTAATTTATTAAATTATAGATTTTACATTTGTAAAAAAATAAAATGACAGAAAAAGATTTAATATTTAATAGCAATATACCTGATTTATATAAAAAAATTGCCGATAAAGTTTTTAATAATAAACGAGTTAACGGAGCAGATGCTCTTAATTTGTTTAAGACAAACAATTTGGGATATTTAGGTATTTTAGCAAACTTTATACGAGAAAAAAAACATGGTAATAAAACTTTTTTTAATAAAAATTTTCATATTGAGCCAACAAATATTTGTATTTATAATTGCAAATTTTGTTCGTATAAAAAAAAGATTGGCGATGCCGAAAGTTGGGAGTATAATTTAGACGAAATATTAGAAATAGTCGATACTTATAAAAATAAAGATGTTACCGAGGTTCATATTGTAGGAGGAGTTCACCCTAAACGCGATTTGCATTATTACGGAAAAATAATATCAGAAATAAAAAAAATAATTCCTAACATACATGTTAAAGCATTTACAGCTGTAGAGCTCGAATTTATGATAAAAAAAGCAGGATATAATATACACGATGGTTTGCTTAAACTTAAAGAATATGGATTAGATTCTATTCCGGGAGGAGGAGCCGAGATTTTTGACGAAACTTTACGAAAACAAATTTGCGACGAAAAATCATCTACAAATCAGTGGTTGTCTATTCACGAAACAGCTCATTTGGTAGGAATACCGTCAAATGCAACAATTCTTTACGGACATATCGAAACTTACGAACATCGTATCGACCATTTGTCGCGATTACGAAATTTGCAAGATAAAACAAACGGATTTAATACTTTTATTCCATTAAAATATCGAAAAGAAAATAACACAATGTCGCATATAGGCGAGGTTTCTACCATCGAAGATTTAAAAAATTATGCTGTTTCGAGAATATTCCTCGATAATATTCCGCATTTAAAAGCCTATTGGCCAATGATAGGAAAACAAACAACACAAATATCATTAAGTTTTGGAGTAGATGATATAGACGGAACTATTGATGATACAACAAAAATATATTCTATGGCCGGAGTCGAAGATAAAAATCCTAAATTTAGCACCGAACAATTAATAAAATTTATTAAAGATTCTAACAGAATACCAATAGAGAGAGATTCTATTTATAATGTAATTAGAGAATATTAAATATTTTATTATAAAAAATACCGTTTATGAAAATTTTACAAGATAACAAGATGGCAGAAGTAATTCATCTTAATTATCATATTTTATCTATACTTTACAGATTTGATATTAGTCTGGGTTTTGGCGATAAAACAATTGCTCAAGTATGCAATGATAATAATATTAACACTAATTTTTTTCTTGAGATAACAAATGCTTTTATAAATAAAGATTATTCTCCCGAAGATAATTTACAAAGTTTTTCGATAGAATTAATTGTTAATTATTTACAAAAAACACATATATATTATACAAAAGAAAAAATTCCCGAAATACTAAATTTAATTAATAACTTAGAGTTTAAAACAAATACACAACGAAACATAAAATTACTAAAAAACTTTTTTACACAATATAGCAACGAGTTTAATCAACATATTAATCGCGAAGATAATTTTATTTACCCGTATGTTGTATCGCTGCAAAAAGCATTTGATACAAAAAAAATATCAAAAAAAAATATAGAGCTAATAAAAGATACTCCAATAGCATCGTATCAAGTAGAACACGAAAATGTCGAAGAAAAATTATACGACCTTAAAAACATATTAATAAAATATCTGCCTCCGGCAAAAGATCCCAAAATAATAAATACTATTTTATCTAAACTTTTTAAACTCGAGGACGACCTTAACGAACATACAAGAATCGAAAACAATGTAATGATTCCTAAAGCCATAAAACTCGAAAAAATAATTTTAAGCGAGATAAATAAAAATAAATTTAAAATTATTTAAGTTTACAATAAAATGAAACCTCTTAACTCCATAATACTCGAAAAGTCTTATATAATAGGCAAAGGATTAAAAAAAGTTCTCGAAGAATCCGGTAAATTTAATATAATAGACATAGCTTTAAACTCTCATCAATTAAAAAATTTATTATCGCATCATAATATTGATATTATTTTTATAAATGTTAATAATATAAACGAGTTTATCGAGATTATAAATAATTACAGCAAAATAAATTTAATAGCAATTGTAAAAAAATCCGATTTTAAAATATCTGATTTGTTTATTGATTTTATAAATATTTTTGACGATAGAAATAAAATAATTATTAAAACCGATAATATTTACAATAAATTAAACTCAAAAACAAAAACATCGTCGGTAGGATTGAGCAACCGCGAAAAAACAATATTAAAATACGTAGCTTTAGGATTTACTACAAAAGAAATAGCCGAAAAATTATTTTTAAGTCCGCATACAGTTGTTACACATCGTAAAAATATATCAAACCGCTTGGGAATTAAAACTGTGTCGGGGTTAACTATTTATGCTGTTTTAAATAATATTATAGACTTATCGGAAGCAAAATAAAAGCAAACACTATTAAAACCTTTTTAATTAAAACTTAAATATTCTAAAATATCTGTATGCAAATATTTTTTCTTATTCTTTTTTATTTTATCTTGTTCTTTAAGAATTACTTGTATATTATATTTTTCTAAAGCTGAAAGTTTATCGTCTATATTATTGTATAATGGTTTATACCAATGTGTTTTTGAAAAATAATTTTTCCATTTTTCTGTTTTAAATTTATAACCATAATAGGCAAAAATTTCATTTTTCATAATATCCAAGTCTTCCATGCTTAAATGATATGAAACGATATATGCCGGAGCACCTAAATCAGTTACTGTATCACCTTTTATAAAATATCCGTAAAAATAGGAACTATCAAGTTTTTCATATTTTGTAAACGGAAATTTTCTGTATGTCTTTATTTTTTTATACCCTGTATCATCAATTTTGTAATAATTATAAACATAAACATACTCGCTGTCCATATAATCTTTAATTCTAAATAAAGTATCATTTATAATTTTTAGAGTTAAATATTTAAAATAGTCGTTTAAGGCTAACCTTAAAAGAAGAGGACTGCCAACTTTAAAAGTTTTATTAAAGTTTTTATTAATTGCAAAAAACATTTTATAATAATCAACATTTAAACTTATTTCATAGAAATAGTTTTTGTTGGCGGTAGAACCTATATATTTAATATTTGCACTAGAGGGGCCTGTCTCTACCCAATCATCGCTCAATATTGAGTTGTCAATAGTAAAAAATGACGGAAAAACACAAAAACTCTGACAACAAGGCTCTTCGGTATATGATAAAATATTGTATTCATTAGTTTCAAAATTCCAGTTTGCAGCTGTTTTGTTCTCAAATGGAGAATGTTCGTAAGCGGAATTTTTATAATTTCCTTTGGCTATATATCCATATTTTCCATCTTTTTTATAATAAAATTTAATATTTTTATCATAAACAGGATAAAAAGCATCATATTCAGTAGGAAATATCTCTTTACCTTCAGGAAATGAATACAAACCGAATTTTTTGTTTCTGCAAACCTCTACATAGCCGTAATAAGTCTGTCCCGGATATACAACATAATCGTATTTTAGCGGTATAATCACATTTCCTTTGGTATCGCTTATGCCTGTTTTTTTCATATTATCTGAACTAAGATAAACATAATCATAAGTTTTGCCATTGTATGTAAAATGGTAAACAACACTATCTGTTGTATTTTGTTGGGAGGTAAGAGTATGTTTTTTTTTGGTATTTTTATCGCCACTGTCAGACTTTGGTTTATTAGAGCATGCATAAATAAGCAAAACCACTAAAAGAAAGAAAACATTTTTCATTTTTTTTAAATATATTTTTCTTTATCTAAAGCTATTGTTTATTAAGTTTAGAGAATACTTTTTGCTCCTAATTTTAAACTTTTTTATGAATTTTTAGGGTTAAAAATAAAATTGGAGGTCAATAAAAGCAATTACTTGATTTTACAAAAAGAACACTATAAAAAAAGACTGTTCTTTTTTTTGAACAGTCTCATAAATATTTATGCTTTAAATGTTAATTAAAAATAGCAACATTTTTCCATATACCATCTTTACTACAACCTATTTCTGCTGTAACTTTATCTCCTTTCTCGAGCTTTAAAGCTACAGGAGTAATTGTTGTTACTCCATCGTTAGGATATGTAAATTCTTTTACTTTTTTTCCGTTTACATATAAGTTCATAAAATCAATCCAATGATCTTTTGTTATTTTATGAATTATTCCTTTTGAGCCTACAACAACTTTTACCATTGTCATTCCGTTTTCGTCGGTTGTTCCAAAAGTAATTTCAGGAGTATGTTTTAACTCAAAATCTGTAGGATTATTAGGGTCTTTAATTGTCATATAATTTCTGTTAACAATTAAATCGTTATTTACTTTTACAGTAGTATCAACAACAACCGATTCTTTACCGTTTTCTATAGTTTTTGTTGTTGTAATTGTATATGTTTGGTCGTTTTCAACTTTTTTAATAACAGTTTTTTCTACTCTTACTTCTTTTTTTACATCGGTTGCATTGTCTGATTTTACATTATTAATAGCAATACTTGGAGCAATAACCAAAGCAACTACCGACATTAATTTTAATAAAATATTAAGCGAAGGACCTGATGTATCTTTAAAAGGATCTCCTACGGTATCACCAACAACTGCTGCTTTATGAGGTTCAGAACCTTTTCCGTATTTTACACCATTAACTTCGATACCTTCTTCAACCATTTTTTTTGCATTATCCCAAGCACCTCCGGCATTAGATTGGAATATAGCCATTAAAACTCCTGTAACGGTAACACCTGCCAATAAACCACCAAGCATTTCGGCTCCACCTATAAATCCTACTAAAACAGGTGTTGCTACAGCAAGTAAACCCGGAATAATCATTTCTCTAATCGATGCTGAAGTTGAAATTGCAACACATTTTTCGTATTCGGCGGCACCATCGGCTTTTTCGAAAACAGTTTTTTCTTCGTCTGTAGCTTTTGATATATCCGAATCATATTTTTTCATTATAACCAAAGCATCTTTTAAAACAGGTATTTCTTTAAATTGACGACGAACTTCTTGAATCATACTCATTGCCGCACGTCCCACAGCTCCCATAGCCAAAGCTGAAAAAACAAAGGGC
>JALSQC010000400.1 GCA_026985625.1 Bacteroidales bacterium
TAAATTTAATATAAAAAAAATAGGCTCAATATATTCCGACGATAAGCTTGTTAGATTAATAACATGGAATATAAAACTATCTAACGGAGAATATAAATATTACGGATTTGTAATGCATAAAAAAAACAAAAAATCAAAACCAAAAATTTTTGTGTTAAACGACAAATCTGCCGATATTTTAAACCCCGATAAGCAAACATTAGACAACAATAAATGGTTTGGGTGCTTATATTACAAAATAATAACAACAAAATATTTAGGAACAAAATATTATACCTTGCTTGGTTGGGACGGAAATAATTACCTTACAACAAAAAAAATTATCGATATATTATACTTTACACGAACAGGAAGACCAAAATTTGGCAAATCGTTTTTTACACCATTAACAAATAAACGAAAAAAACAAAAACGTATAATATTCGAGTTCTCATCGCAAGTAGTAATGTCGTTAATATACGATAAACGTTACAAAGCAATTGTTTTCGACCATCTTGCACCAATACACTCAAACTATAAAGGAAAATACGAATTTTACGGACCCGATTTTACTTACGATAGTTATAAATTTAAAAAAGGCAGATGGATTTTAAACCAAAATATTAAAGTTAAAAATCCTAAAAAAAAGAAATAAAAAATTTCACATATATTCTAAATATTTTTTTATTTTTGTTTGCTACTTGTAAATATGAAAAGATTTAAAGAAGAAAACGTATATATTTATCTTGTCGACGACAACGAAATGTTTCTTAAAGTTTTAGAAACAAAATTTAAAAACTCAACAAATTATTTTGTTCAAACATTTACCAGTGGAGAGGATTTTTTAGACAATATATTATCGTATCCACCACCAAAAAAAACAGTTTGTATTGCAATTATCGATTACAACCTTACAACCTTAGAAAATATTGATGCTAAAAATGGACTTAAAATTCTTAAAACAGCAAAAGAAATAAATAAAGATTTTGAGTTTATAATGCTATCGGCAGAGCAAAACCACGATGTAGAAGTATCGGCATTAGAATATGGAGCAAAAACATTTATAATAAAAAACGATAATGCATTTGTGCGTCTCGAAAATAACATAAAATGGATTATAAGCCAACGAATATTAGATGTTAGAAAAAAACACAATACATGCTCGCAAAAATTATTTTTTGCAACATTTGTTATAGTATTAGTTGCTATATTAATAAGCTATTTTGCCGGATTATTTAATTAACAATTTAATACCTGAAAAAAATAAAAACTGCCTATTTGTCATATTTTATTAATGGCATAAGGTTTGACTTTTGCCAAAATCATAAATCAAAAAATAAAAAAAAATGGAAAAAGGAAAAATTGGCGTAACAACGGAAAACATATTTCCAATTATTAAACAATTTTTATATTCAGACCAAGAAATATTTTTAAGAGAATTAATCTCAAATGCAATTGATGCAACACAAAAAATAAATACACTTGCATCGGTTGGCGATTTTAAAGGAGAACTTGGCGACCAAACAATTAGAGTAAAACTCGATAAAAAAGCAAAAACACTTACAATATCCGACCACGGAATTGGTATGACAGCAAAAGAAATAGATAAATATATTAATCAAATTGCCTTTTCGGGAGCCAGCGAATTTGTAAAAAAATTTAAAGACAAAACAAGCATAATAGGCATGTTTGGGCTCGGATTTTATTCGGCTTTTATGGTTGCCGACAAAGTCGAAATCATTACAAAGTCGTATAAACGGGCAAAAGCAGTTAAATGGACATGCGACGGAAGTCCTGAATTTACAATCGAAGATAGCGATAAAAAAGATTTTGGAACCGACATTGTATTACATATAAGCAAAGACTCAAAAGAATATCTCGAAGAAAATAAAATTAACGAACTGTTAAATAAATATTGTAAATTTTTACCAATTCCAATAGCTTTTGGCAAAAAAACCGAATGGAAAGATGGTAAAAGCGTAGAAACCGACGAAGACAATATAATTAACGATACAACCCCGTTATGGACAAAAAAACCATCGGAACTAAAAGACGAAGATTATAAAGAATTTTATCAAAAACTTTATCCGCTAAGCGAAGAACCATTATTTAACATACATTTAAACGTAGATTACCCCTTTAATTTAACAGGTATATTATATTTTCCGCGAATTAAAAAAAATATCGAAATCCAAAAAAACAAAATACAACTATACTCAAACCAAGTTTTTGTTACCGATTCGGTAGAGGGTATAGTGCCTGAATTTTTGACACTTTTACATGGTGTTTTAGACTCGCCCGATATACCTTTAAATGTTTCGCGAAGCTATTTGCAAGCCGACTCAAATGTAAAAAAAATATCAAATCACATAACAAAAAAAGTAGCCGATAAACTTGCAAAAATATTTAAAGATAACCGTAACGACTACGAAAAAAAATGGGACGACCTTAATATATTTATAAAATACGGTATGCTTACCGAAGAAAAATTCTACGATAAAGCAAAAGAATTTTGCCTGTTTAAAAATACCGACGGAAAATATTTTACTTTCGACGAATATAAAAACCTTATTAAAGACAATCAAACCGATAAAAATAAAAACCTTATATACCTTTACACTACAAATACCGAAGAACAATTTACTTATATCGAAGCTGCAAAAAACAAAGGCTACGATGTTATTGTTATGGACGGGCAATTAGATGCTCATTTTATTAACCATATCGAACAAAAATTCGATAACTCACGATTTACACGTGTTGACTCTGATATTATAAGCAAATTAATCGAAAAAGAAGACGAGGTAAAATCTAATCTCGATAAAAAACAAGAAGAAAATCTTGAGATAGTTTTTAAATCACAAATTCCGAAAGATTCAAATAATTACGATATTAGTTTTAAACCATTGTCAGAAAACGATGCACCTGTAATAATTACACAATCCGAATTTATGCGACGTATGAAAGATATGTCGGCCCTTGGTGGTGGAGGAATGAACTATTATGGCGAACTGCCCGACTCTTACACATTTGTTGTAAATACAAATCATAAATTAGTTAAATCTGTTATAAAACAAGAAGAAACAGAACTTGCAAACAAAATATCAAAATTAGATGAGGATTTAAAACCCGTAGAAGACGAAAAAAATAAAATCGAAACCGAGATTAAAGATAAAAAAGACGACGAAATACCAAAAGAAACTAAAGATAAAAAAGCTGAACTCGAGAATAAAATTAACGAGATTAAAAAACAAAAAGAAGAGAAATTATCGGAATTCGGTAAAAATAATAAACTAATAAAACAATTAATAGATTTAGCTCTATTATCAAACAATATGCTTAAAGGCGAGTCGCTAAATAAATTTGTAAAACGCTCAATAGAACTTATCGAGAAATAAATTTACAGCAATAAATTTATATAACAGCCACTGCAAAAAAATAAATTTGTAATGGCTGTTTTTTTATTTTTTATTTTGAGGTAAATAATAAGTAAAATTAATATTTAGATAATCGCCATGCATAGCAATAGAGTAATCCGATAATCCGTTTATAATTCCTTTAAAATAAGCAACATATATCATGTTTGATGCATCGCGTTTATACGATGCTCCTAAATAAAAATATCCCGAATTTTTAGTTCTAAATTCCCAACCTATATTTAACATACCGCTAAATGTTACAAACCTGTAACGTTTTCCGTACATATTATTTGATATTATGTCAGATGGAAAAAAATTAGTAGAAAATCCGGGCGATATATCCATGTAAATGTTTTTAAAAAGTCTAACATATATTAATCCGTAAATAGGTAACTCGTACGAAATAAATCGTAAATTATTTTGTATAGATGTATCCGAATTTATTATTTCTGCCGAAAAATTCCGGTGAATATAATTAATGCCTGTTTGTAAAGAATAGTGTTTTGTGAAATCGTGTTTTACCGATATCCCGTATAAATAACCGTATTTATTTGTAAGTATATATTTGTCGTTTTTATAAACCTCGTTAATAGATTTTTGTAATATTAAATTGTTAGGAACCAGTATGCCTACATTAAAACCAAAAAAATTTTTATTTTCTATTTCTTGATTTTTATTTTGTGAAAAAACAAAACTACTTGTTAATATTATAAACAATAATAATATTATTTTTTTTGAGTTCAATTTATTTATTTTTTTGATTTTTATAATTTTTAGCTGCATATTCTAATTTTTCAAACCATTCGTTACCAAAGCGTTGTATTAGAGGAGCTTTTAAAAATTTATATACGGGAGTTCCTAATTTGTCGCCTAAAACTCTTGCAGGTTCGCAAATACTCCATTTATCGTAATTTATAGCAGTAAAATTTTTGTATTCTTTTATCCTTACAGGGTAAAGAAAACACGAAATAGGTTTTCTAAAATTTATTTTTTTGTCGTTATATGCTTTTTCTATTCCGCAAATAGCAATATTATTTTCGTAAATTAAATAAGCACATTCTTTATTATTTATTAATGGAGTAACAGTATCGTTCTCGGTATCTATATCAAAAACTCCTTTTTCTGCAATAAGTTTTTTGCTTTTATCTGTTAAATAAGGTTCTATTTTAGGATAAACTTCTTCTAAAATCGATATTTCGTCAATAGTTAAAGGTGCCCCCGAGTCTCCTTCTACACAGCATGCTCCGTGACATGCTGTTAAATTGCAAACAAAATTTTTTTCTATTAGGTCTAAACTAATTATGGTATCATCAATTTGTAGCATTATATTAAAGGTTTTTCGGTCATTTCTTTAGGTTGTTCCAATCCCATAATTTTTAAAATGGTAGGGGCAACGTTTGCCAATTTTCCGTTTTTTATTTTATTGTATTTATCGCTAATTAATATACATGGCACAGGATTTAACGAGTGAGCTGTATTTGGAGTTCCATCGTTGTTTATGGCATAATCAGAATTTCCGTGGTCGGCAATAATAAGTGCAGTATAATTATTTTTTATTGCAGCATTTACAACATTTCCAACGCAAGTATCAACAACATTAACAGCCTTAAGAATTGCACTGTAAACACCGGTATGTCCAACCATATCGCCGTTAGCAAAATTTACTACAATAAATTCGGCAGCATTGTTATTTAATAGTTCTATAAGTTTGTCTTGCACCTTAAAAGCACTCATTTCCGGTTGCAAATCGTATGTTGCTACTTTTGGTGATGGAATAAGGTATCGTTCTTCGTAAGGAAATTTTTCTTCGCGTCCTCCCGAAAAAAAGAAAGTTACATGAGCATATTTTTCGGTCTCGGCAATTCTTATTTGTTTGTATCCAAGTTTTGATATGTATTCGCCAATAGTATTTTTTACGTTTTCTTTATCAAAAATAACATTAATATTTTTAAAATTACTGTCGTAATTTGTCATTGTATAATATTCTAACGGAATGGTTTTCATTCCAAAATCCGGAAAATCTTGTTGAGTAAGAACTGTAGTTAATTGTCGTAATCTGTCGGTTCTGTAGTTAAAACAAATTACAACATCGCCGTTATTAATTGTTGTAGTTGGAGTTTTTAAGTTATCAGATATAATTATAGGTTTAATAAATTCGTCGGTAATGTCATTTTTATATGATTCTTTAACAGTATCGATAATATTATTTGTGTATTTTCCTTTTCCGTAAACAAGCATATCGTAGGCAATTTTTATTCGCTCCCAACGTTTATCTCTATCCATACCATAATATCTGCCCGAAACGCTTGCTAATTTTACGTTTGAGTTTTGCAAAAAGTTATTTAACTCGGTTATAAATTTTATTCCGCTTTTTGGGTCGGTATCTCTACCATCGGTAAGAGCATGAATATAAGATTTTGTTATACCGTATGAGTCGGATATCTCGCAAAGTTTATAAAGATGCTTGTTTAAAGAGTGAACACCGCCATCTGATAATAATCCTATAAAATGAACTTGTTTATTATTTGTCTTTGCATACTTAAAAGCCTCGGTAAGTTTTTTATTTTTTAAAATTGATTTATCTTCAATAGCTTTATTAATTTTTACTAAATCTTGATACACAATGCGTCCTGCACCTATATTAAGATGTCCTACTTCTGAGTTTCCCATTTGGCCATCGGGTAATCCAACATTTTCGCCAAAAGTTTTTAATTCGGAGTTTGGATATTTTTTTAAAAAATAATCTAAATTCGGAGTGTCTCCGTTGTATATTGCATCAGATTTTGTTTTATTTCCTTTTCCCCAACCGTCAAGTATTATTAATATAGCTTTATTCATTTTTATAATTTTGTTCAAAATTAATAAACGTAAAAATAAAAATAGTATTATATATCATAAAAAAAAGTAAAAAAAAACTGCTAAATAAAATAGCAGTTTTTAGGTTAAATATTTTTTAGTAATTTATTTAATCGGTTAGTTCAAACGAACCAATAAAATTTTTAACAGCTTCTTCGGTAGGAGCAGAACCATCACGCATAATAGCTATTTGATATAATCTGTTTCCTTTTAAGAAAATTTTATAGTCAACATAGTAACTGCCGTTATCGGCTTTAAATTGATAACCGGGATTTCCGTCAAAATCTATTTTTTCTTCTTTAGTTATTGTAGCTCCTAAATTATTTATTGCTCCGTTTTTGGCACCAATAAGTAAATCATCAGGATTACTTGCTTTTATCATTTCTGACGGATAGTCTGAATATGCTAACATTTCAACTTCGGTAGCTGATTTTTCGTAAGTATACATATACATTTGAATGTTTCCTATTTCGGTAGGAATCGGT
>JALSQC010000401.1 GCA_026985625.1 Bacteroidales bacterium
AATTGTTTTTTTAGTTTAAATGTTTAAAAATATCAAAAACTTGCTTTACACACTTTTTAGGACAGTATCGTTCGTGTGGACACGAAACAATAACTCCCCATAATTTAAACTTGACCCGTTAAAACAGGTTAAAACCAGGATTATAATTTTGTAATCCTGTTATTTAATGTCTCATGATAGCTTCTGCCTATTGGTAATTGATGTTTCTCAATAAACAGATATCCATCTTTAATTTTATCAATAAAATTTATATTGTGTCGATAAATAGATATTACAGGTATCTAATTTTATTTTCTAACTTTTTTTATAAATTCTTCGACCTCGGGAACGCCTCCTTGATAAACAAGATAACCGTTATACGGCTCGCGTTCGGTAATTTCGTCGTTTATAGGAGTTAGCATCATTTCTTTAACTTTTTTAGGATCTTTTGTTTGCCCGAGCACCCAGCTAAGTTTTACCCAAGCAACTTCAGGAAGCATATTTCCAAGCGGAATAACACCTTTTGCCATTAAATCGCGACCTGTATCGTAAACAAACATGTGAACATATCCCCAAAGGGTTTGTAATGTCATATAAATATGAATACCTTTTTCTTTTGCTCTTTCGAGTGCGGGATATAATCCTTTGTTTACATGTCCTAAACCTGTCCCTACAATTATTACTCCCTCGTAACCGTTATCTATAAAAGAATCTAAAGCATCGGAGCTCATTCCCGGCCAAAAGTAAAGCATACCTACTTTTTTATTAAAGTATGGTAATATATCAACTTTGTTGTCTTTTCGTCGGTGATTATAATTTTGTTTTATTGGTATAATTTGTTTTCGATTAACGCGAGCAAGAGGAGAGTCGCCAATTGTTCTAAAAGTTGAACGATACGACGAGTGCATTTTTCTTACTCGTGTTCCTTTGTGTAATAATCCGTAGTCGTCAGATGTAGGGCCAAACATACAAACCATTACCTCGGCAATATCTGAGTGTCCTGCAGCAAACATCGAGTGCATTAAATTAAGAGCTGCGTCGGAACTTGGACGGTCTGACGAACGTTGCGAGCCTACTAAAACTATCGGAACCGGCGAGTTCTGAACCATAAATGTAAGTGCTGCAGCCGTATGGTGTAGAGTGTCTGTTCCGTGTCCTATAACTATTCCGTCTATACCGTTTTCTATTTCTTTTCCTATGGCTTTTGCAAGTGCTATGTACTGATCGGGTCCCATATTTTCGCTAAAAACGGCAAAAACTTTTTCGGTTGTAAGGTTACAAATATCGGCTAATTCGGGAACTGCTCCGTAAAGTTCGCCCGGCGAGAATGCAGGAATAACAGCTCCTGTTCTGTAATCTAATCGCGAGGCAATAGTTCCGCCTGTTCCAAATAATTTTACGTTTGGTAAATTTGGCGTTGTTGGAAATTCTTGTTCGGGAATAGCATATTTTGCTTTTTTATATCCCGTTTCTTTCATTTTTTTTATGGTATCAACGTCAATACCTATATTATAGCCGGTAATTATTTTTACAACTATATGTTTGTCGTCGTCGTTTTCGGCACGGGGTAAAATTGTTCCTTTAAAGGTTCCTCTCGATGTTTCTATTTCGGCTTGTCCCCAAACGCGGGTATTATATTTTTTTAAAATTTCTAATGCTTTTCCTTTATATCCTTGAAAAATGTCTGAGTTCATATTATTGATTTTATGAATTTTGAATTTTGTTTTTTAATTCTTTTAAATTGATATTTCCGATAGCTTGTTTTCGTAATTCGCCCATAATCCAATTACTTTCGGCTTCGGGAGTTTGTTTTTTCCCTATTTCGCGATATTTTTCTTTTAAAAAATTAACGGGAGCTGTTATTTGCTGTATATTGCGTTTTCGGTAGTTTATAATATCCAATACCGAAAGAAATTGCATTTTAGGATGTTCGTAAATTATTGGCAACATACTTTCGGCAATGTTAATGTTTAGTTTTTCGTTGACAATAAATTCGAACATTTTATAAATTATATTATAATCGAATTTAGATTGAGATACATAATGTCCTTCGATAAATTTTAATTTATGTCCCAAAAATGTTCCTATAAACCGTGAGTCTATTTTTAGATTTTTTACTATTTTTTCTATTAACGGAACTAAGTTTTTACTAAGAATGTATTTATAAGAGTCTTGAGGTATATTCCATTTTTTTAGTTGATTAAATCTTGTTATAATTTCAACAGGTAAATTTTTGTTTAAGTTATCGATATAATTGTTTTCTAATGGTATTGGTGCCGAGTCGGTATCGGGATACATGCGGTCGGCACCCGGCAAAACTCTTTCGAAAATTGTTGTTCCGTCGGCAAGCGATTTTCGTGTTTCGGGAGGTACTCCGTTAAATGCCATTTTGCATCGTTCTTCTATAACTTCAATGGCTGTTGGAATGTCTTCTTTTGGTCCCCAAATAATTAATTGAGCATCGTTTTCGTTTGAGTTTAATATTGGTTTTATAATTTCTAAGTCTTTTTTGTTTATAATGGGTTTAAAATCTTCGGTGCTTAGAATATTTGGTTTTTCGAGGCAGGCTATTACTTTTAGACGGTCGGATATTTCGTCTAAAAAAACTTTTCCGGGCTGAGTAAAGTGCGATAATATTCCATTAAAATGCGGTAGATTTATTGCTATTAGTTTGTAATTTTTATCGCGGGCGGTTTTTAACGGTGGATATGTAATTTTAAACATATCGTAATCGAGATATTCAAAATTTAATTTCCATTTTTTTTCTGATGTTATTTTATTAAGTTTTTCTTTTATGGAGAGTAGAGCCCATTGTCGAAAGGCTTCGTTATGAGTAAGTTCGGGTATCCATTTATTGTGCGATACTCCTTTAATTTCTACACGTGTGCCTCCTTTACAACTAACATTAACGTCTTCGCGTCCTGCTCCGGAACCTGTTCTTACTTTTCCTGTGCTACGATTTAAAAATCGTATATAATCGGCAGCTTCCATAACTTCGTCGGGGTTAACCATATCGGGATATGTTACTGTTTCGATTAATGGCATTCCTAAACGGTCGGTTTTATAAATTCTGGTATGTCCAATGTCTGATATTTCGCGACAAGAGTCTTCTTCTATACTTAATTGTATTAATCTGATTTTTTTATTTTTTAACGGTATTTCGCCTTCAACGCCAAGAATGGCTGTTCGTTGAAATCCTGCGGGAATACTACCATCGAGATATTGTTTTCGTGTGATATGAACTTCGCCAACAATATTTAGTTTGCATAATAACGATATTTCGAGAGCTATTTGCAAGGCTTCTTTATCGATAGGAAAAGGGGGGGTATCGTCTATTTCGTAGGTGCAAGTATTTTTATTGTTTATACGATATATTATATTTTTACGGGTTTTAAATTCCATTAGTGCTGTTCCATCGTATTCGCCAAGCTCTGATAATGTAGGACGCATGTGTCTTATAAGTTCGGCATCGTATTCGTTGTTTTTGTTAAATACTCCTGCCGGACAATGACAAAAAAGTTTATGCTTTGTTAAAAGTTGTTGATGGACTTCTAATCCCGACATAAATCCTATTTTGTCGTATGTTTTTTGTGAAGCTTTTTTTCGCGATATATAACCTATCTCTTTTTTTGTTTTTTCGTAATTTTTTTTGGGATTGATTTTCATTTTTTATTAAAATTTTATTCCTTAAAGATAAATAAAAAAATTATTTATTAAAATATAAAAAAAAATGAGACATTTATTGTCTCATTTATATTATTGTATTTTTTTATTGCTGAGGTGCATTTTGTAAAATATTTATTAAAAATTCCCAAAATTTTTCTACGGTTTTTATGTTTATTCTTTCTTGTGGAGAATGCACATCGCGTAAAGTAGGTCCAAATGATATCATATCTAAATCGGGATATTTTTCTAAGAATAATCCGCATTCTAAGCCTGCATGTATTGAGCGAACAACAGGTTTTTTGTTAAATAACTTGGTGTATGTATTTTCGGCAATTTTTAAAATCTCGGAATTTGGGTTTGGTGTCCAGCCCGGATAACCGTCGGAGTGAGAGACATCGGCTTTTGCTAAAGTAAACACGCTTGCTACCATATTTGCAACATATCGTCTTGCCGACATTGTATCGCTACGTTGGCTTGTTGCAATAATAATTTTATCGTCATCGACAAATTTTACCGATGCAAGATTTGTTGATGTTTCTACCATTCCTTTCATTTTTTGACTCATTGATATTACTCCGTGAGGACATGCGTAAATTGATGTAAGCAGGTTGTTTTGTGTTTTAAAATCGATAACTGTTTTTGGTGTTTCTACGGGGGTTAACGTTATAACCATATTTGGTTCGGTAATGGAGAACTCATTTTTAATTTCTTTTGATAGTTTATCGAAAAATTTATTAAATTCTTTTATATAGTGTTCCGGTAGGGCAAATATTGCATATGCTTCGCGTGGAATGGCGTTACGCAAATTACCTCCATCGAAATAATTTAATCTTAAATCGTGTTCGTGGGTAGCTTTCCATAAGAATCTGTTTAGTATTTTATTGGCATTTCCTAAACCTTTATCTATTTCGTCGCCTGAATGTCCTCCTTTTAAGCCTTTAACGTCTATTCTAAATCCTTTGTGTGTTGAATTTGTATTACGGGTTTCGTAATAAAATTTTGCTGTGGTATCTACACCTCCGGCACAACCTATAAAGATTTCGCCTTCGTCTTCGGAGTCGAGGTTTAAAAGTATTTTGCTATCGAAAAAGTTTGGTTTTAATGCAAAGGCTCCTGTTAATCCGGTTTCTTCGTCAACGGTAAAGAGGGCTTCGATAGGTCCGTGTGTTATATTATCGGAAACAAGTATTGCCATTTGTGCAGCTACACCTATTCCGTCATCGGCACCAAGGGTTGTTCCTTTTGCTTTAACCCATTCGCCATCAATAAAAGGTTGTATAGCATCTTTTTCGAAATTGTGGTTAGTATCGTTATTTTTTTCGCATACCATATCGATATGGCTTTGTAAGATAATTGGCTTGCGATTTTCCATTCCTTTTGTTGCGGGTTTTTTCATTAAGATATTTCCTGCATCGTCTTTTTTTGCTTCGATATTATTTGTTTTTGCCCAATTAAGAAGAAAATTTATCATTTTTTCTTCTTTTTTTGATGGACGTGGTATTTTGCAAATATCGTTAAAATTTTGCCAAACAATTTTTGGTTCTAAATCGGTAATGCTTTTCATTTTAAAAAAATTATAATAAAAAATAATTTAGTAAAAATAAGATATTAAAAATTATATTTTACTGTTATAAAACAATAAAATAATTTTTTTAATTTTTTTTAATATGAACTTATTTTCTGTATTTTTTTGATTTTATACCAAATGTTGTTATTCTTAAGCCCAAAAATAAATTATAATTATTTTTTATAGTTAAAAGCAAAAAGTATAGGGTATTTTTAATACTAATATAAAAACTTGATTTTTATTTTAACCAAATACTTGGTAAATTTTCTAATATCTCGATATTTTTAAATTTAGGCGTTTCTTTTGCACCGTATTTTTTTACCCATTCTACATTTTGGTAACACTATCAACCTAAAACAGCATTAAAAACATCAAGATATTTTTGTTTGTTTGCTTCAACCGAGTATTTCTCTATTACGGTTTTTCGTCCGGCTTTTCCCAGTTTTTCTCTTAACTCTTTATTTTCTATTAATAACGAGAGCTTATCTAACCATTCTTGTTCCGTATCGGCTAAAAAACCATTTTTACCATCTTCGATTATTTCGGTATTTACACCAACAGGTGACATAACGGTTGGTATTTCCAACGCCATATATTGCAGTCCTTTAAGTCCGCATTTTCCTTTTGCCCACTCATCGTTTGGTAATGGCATTATTCCTATATCAAAAGTTGACAAGTCGGATATTTCGGTTTGTTTTTGCCATTTAATAAATTTAAAACTATTTAATCTTGGTTTAGGATTGTCATTAGAAATAACAATAAATTCAATATTATAATTTTGTTCTATTTTTTTTATTACATCAAATATTAATTTTAATTGTTTAAGGGTAGTTAAGGTTCCTGTCCACCCTATTGTAATTTTATTTGAAGTTTTAATTTTTTGTGGTTTATGATAATCTGTATTAATAGTAGTTGGTATTACTATTACATTTTTATTATACCGTTTTGCATAATTTGCAAGATAATCATTGCCTGTTATAATTACATCAGCCCATTTACAAATATATTTTACTTTCCATGTTGATTTAAAAAATCGAACAATCTTATTTTTATCAGAATAATCTAAATGCCATATAGCATCATCAAAATCATAGATTATTTTCTTTTTAAAGATAAATCTAATTATCCATTCAAAAATTGGAGGTCCTATATGTGCAACTTCTCTATGAATAAATACTATATCGTAATTATGTATAGAGAACATTAACAATTTTCTTTTTGCAAAAGCTAATGTTAAATAATAAAATTTTAAAATAAAATTTGAATTAGAAAATAAAATATTCCAAGCTTTTTCGTTCCAAAATGTCTTTTGAGTTATTTCGTATTTTTCTGATATAAAATTCAAATATTGCTCAAAACGAAAACGTTGTGAAGGTCCAATTCCTATTGGATATGGCGAAAGAAATAATATTTTTTTCTTTTTTTTGTTCATTTTCTTTAATTTAGACCTAACAGG
>JALSQC010000402.1 GCA_026985625.1 Bacteroidales bacterium
GAGTCCTTGCACTTAAAAGTTATATATATAACATTATTATTTATTTTTTGTTTGTTTTCTAATTTTGCTGTTTCGCTGTATGAGCATTTAAAAATCAACGTATCGCCTTTATTAAAGATAATATCTTTACCTAATTTTTTATTATTTTTTAATATTATAAATTTTAAGTTCTCGGATTTAAAACCCATAGAAACGGGTATAATTTTATCAGACGATTTATTTGCAATAACTGTTACTGTGTAATTTATACCTTTTACAGACCCTATTCCTCCAACCCATTTTTGCATAGTTGCATCAATCTTTGTTACAGGATTAAATAAGCAAAATATAAAAAAGAATATATGTATTTTTAACATATTTATATTTAATTTTATTGTATAATAATACGTTTCGTATATCTTGTATTATTTGCCTCAACCTGAATAATATAAACGCCTTTGCTTATATTATTTATATTTATTTTTGTATCTGAGTTTTTATTTAGTTTTTTTGTTATACTGTAAATTTTATCTCCTGTTATTGTAAAAATATTTATTGTAGCATTTATATCTTTATTAAATCCTGCATAAATATAGAATGTTCCGTTATTTGGGTTTGGATAAATTTTTAATTCGTTATTTAATAATTGTTTCGATACGTTTGTCGATTGCGAATATAAATCGGTTTCCCACAAACCGCGACCATAAGTTGCAGCTCTAAGTTTTTGTGCCGTATATTGTATTTCTAACTCGTTAACAACAACATTAGGCAAGCCTGCATTATATGATATCCAAGTATTTGCAATATTTTGTAATGAATCGTTTGTATAAAAAACACCTATATCAGTTCCAACATAAAGAGCATTTGTAATACCGTTTATTGTTCCTCGCTGACGAACAATTGTATTTGCGGGAACATTTGGTAAATTACCCGATATATTTGTCCAATGTAAGCCTCCATCGGTAGTTTTATATACTTTTTCGCCTGCTTGATATCCTGATAATGTAACCCAAACTATATTATCGTCGATACTACTTATTGATATATAAGAAATCATAGCTTGCGACAAAGGTAAGTTATTTGTAATTACCGACCAATGTTGACCTCCGTTTACGGTTTTATAAATATTATATTTATTTGATGCATAAATTACCGAATCGGGATTTAACCGCGAAACAGCCAAAGCAACAATACTATAACCGCTAAGCTGAGAACCTAATTTTGTCCATGTTGTTCCTTTATCATTGGAACGCCATACACTATTAAAACCTGTATAAATAACATTAGGATTATTTGGATGCATAACATAAGGAGTTACCCAACCTCCGGTTTCTCCTGCATTTGTAATTGGTGTTTCGAGATTTTGAGTATATGTATATCCTCCATCGTCGGAACGATTTAATGTTCCCGAATAATTTGTAGCATAAACTATGCTATCGTTGTCGTAATCAATCATAGCTTCCATTCCGTCTCCTCCCCACGTGCTCAACCAATAACCGTTTTTATAAAGATATGTCCCGTTATCTTGAGCTCCTGCCATAATCATATTCTCATTTGATTTAGATGTTGCTAATCTGTAATATTCGGTAATATGCAAACCGCTTGATATATTTGTCCATGTTGTTGGTAAAGTATAACAACCGGGTGTAAGCGCATGTTCGTAATCGCCTGCCATTGCAGCCACCCAATCTATACAATTTTGTAAAATATATGTAATATTTCCTATCATTAATGTATCGGTATAATATATTCCTCCGTCAGATGCTTGATAATATTTTTTATTATACGGACTGTAAACTCCAACATGTTGGTCGGCATGCACACTCTCGCCAAAATCTTTTATCCAAAAGGTAACAATATCCCAAGTTTTTCCACCATCAGCCGAACCCCACATATTAACACCTCCCGTAAAAACAATATCAGGATTTTCGGGATTAACTGCTAAAGTTAAGTCGTAAGTTCCTTGTCCTCCCTCATCGGGCATAAAACCGGATACACCACCGTCCATCCAACCTAAAAGATTTGGTGCTTTTGTTACAGTAGAATCTAATCCTGTTGTGTCGTATGCTGATATCATACTCCATGTATTTCCTGCATCAACAGATTTATAAAGGGCATAAAAACCCTCGTCCATTCCGCAAGTAAGAGCATAAATATAATTTGTATCGCTTGGTGATATTGCCAACTCGGTTCGTTGCACTTTTCCTGTAGGCGGAATTGTCGAATTTAAAGTATCCCAAGTATTACCAAAATCATACGAACGCAAAATATATGCTCCACTTGTTGTTACCGATGAGTTATAAAACGACGCACAATAAATTGTATTACTGTCAAGTGGATTTACGTCCATATCAATAATCATAGCATCTGATACTTTATTAAATGTTTGTGCTGCATCTATTGATTTATAAATACCATCGACACCTGCTGCTATTATCTCGTTTGAGTTTTTAGGATTTACAATAATTTTTCGTATTAACGACGATTCGCCATCGGTTAAATTAAACGACAAACCTGTTGTATCCCATGTTGCCCCACCATCGGTTGATTTCATTATACCCATTCCGTATTGAGGGTTTCGTCCTGCCGCTATTGTATTAAAACCTATATAATTTATATCGCCGGTTGCAATATATATTGTATTTAAATTATTTGGATCTATACAAACATCACTAATTCTAAGTAATGGTAAATCATCGGTTAAACAATTCCATGTATTTCCGTTATCAATAGTTTTCCATACTCCGCCTTGCGACGAACCTATAAATATTGTATTAGAATCGGATGGAGAAAATGTTATACTGTTTATTCGTCCCAAACCGTTTATGTTTGTTGTATCCGATGGTGGAGGCAAAACCAACGGAGTAATATTTGTCCACGTATTATTTAAATAAGTTGACTTTGTATTTACCCTGTATTTTTGCGATTGTTCATAAATAAGTTTTGAATTTGGATAATTACCTGTCGGATATACACGAGGCTCGTAAAACCATTCCCACCGTTTAAAACGTTTTATTCCTTTCTCGTTTTTTAAATTTTTATTATCAGACCATTTATAAAATGCTTTTTGTATTGTATAAAAATTATTAACTTTACCTTTGTCAATATATTTTTTATTTAACCACGGTTGGGAGTAAACACTAAAAAATGTTATAATTAATAAACTTGTTAATATACTTTTCATTACACAATGATTTTTAAATTAAATTATTTTTAAAATTAATATTTCTTAATAAAAATACAAATTAAATAAATCATATTTTTATTAAATTTGTTAATTATATCTTTATATATAATACTTTTTATAAAAAATCAAGTATTTTTACTTGCTAATTATTTATTATTAATAACAAAAAAATATGAAAATATCAATAGTAGGAACAGGTTATGTAGGATTAGTAACCGGCACATGTCTTGCCGAAACAGGCATTACAACAACATGTATAGATATTGACGAAAAAAAAATAAACGGACTGAAAAACGGAATAGTACCAATATATGAACCCGGACTCGAAAATATGATAAAACGCAATTTAAGCAAAGGAACTCTTTCGTTTTCAACAAGTTTAAAAGATAATATTGATAATTGCGATGCCATATTTTCGGCAGTAGGAACTCCTCCCGACGAAGACGGCAGTGCCGATTTACAATATGTTTTAAACGTAGCTCGCGAGATAGGACAAAATATGAAACATTATCTTGTTGTTGTTACTAAAAGTACTGTTCCTGTAGGCACAGCACAGAAAGTAAAAAAAACAATTCAAGAAGAATTAGATAAACGCGGTGTTAATATAGACTTTGATGTATCGTCAAATCCCGAGTTTTTAAAAGAAGGCGATGCTATTAACGATTTTATGAAACCCGATAGAATTGTTGTTGGTGTAGAATCCGACAAAGCTAAAAAAATTATGGAACGATTATACCGCCCATTTAGTTTAAACGGCAATCCTGTTATTTTTATGGATATTCCATCGGCAGAATTAACAAAATATGCTGCAAATGCAATGCTTGCAACAAAAATATCGTTTATTAACGATATTGCAAACCTTTGCGAAATTGTTGGTGCTAATGTAGATAACGTTCGTAGAGGAATAGGCTCTGATACACGAATCGGAAAAAAATTCTTGTATGCTGGTGTAGGATACGGAGGCTCTTGTTTTCCAAAAGATGTTAAAGCTTTGATAAAAACAGCCGACGAAAAAAATTATTCATTAGAAATATTAAAAGCTGTAGAAAAAGTTAACGAAAACCAAAAAGCAATAATATTTAACAAAATAAATGCTTTTTATAAAGGCAATTTAAAAGATAAAAAATTTGCACTTTGGGGATTAGCTTTTAAAGCCAATACCGACGATATGCGAGAGGCTCCATCGCTTATACTTATAGACAAGCTAACAAAAGCAGGAGCAAAAATTGTTGCATACGACCCCGAAGCTATGGAAGAAAGCAAAAGAAGAATAGGTGATAAAATAAACTATGCTGATAACCAATACGAAGCTCTTACCGATGCCGATGCGTTAATAATTATGACCGAATGGCAAGAATTTAGAGTTCCTAAATTTAGAATGGTAGAAAAATTACTTGGCGAAAAAATTATATTCGACGGAAGAAACATTTACAACCCCGAAGAAATGAAAGAATTCGGATATAAATACATTAGTATAGGACGATAAATATAAATTTATGAAAAAAATTTTAATAACAGGAGGTGCCGGATTTATTGGTTCACATCTATCAGAAAGACTTCTTAACGAAGGTAACGAAGTTATTTGTTTAGATAACTTTTTTACCGGCTCAAAAAAAAATATTATTCATCTTTTAGATAATCCTTATTTTGAATTAGTTCGCCACGATGTTACAATGCCCTATTTTATTGAGGTTGACCAAATTTATAATCTTGCATGTCCTGCATCACCAATTCATTATCAATATAACCCAATAAAAACTATTAAAACATCGGTTATGGGAGCTATAAATATGTTGGGCTTGGCAAAACGAATAAATGCCAGAATTTTGCAGGCATCAACAAGCGAAGTATATGGCGACCCTGTGGTGCATCCGCAAACCGAAGATTATTGGGGGAATGTTAATCCGTGGGGACCGCGTTCTTGCTACGACGAGGGCAAACGAAGTGCCGAAACATTATTTATGGATTACAACAAACAAAACAATGTTGATATAAAAGTTATCAGAATTTTTAATACTTACGGACCTCGTATGCACCCAAACGATGGCAGAGTAGTCTCAAATTTTATTATACAAGCACTTAAAAATCAAGATATAACAATTTATGGAGATGGTATGCAATCGCGTAGTTTTCAGTATGTTGACGATTTGCTTGAAGGAATGATACGAATGATGAACTCGCAAGATGGTTTTACAGGTCCGGTAAATATTGGTAACCCAAACGAATTTACAATTAAAGAATTAGCCCAGAAGATAATTGAACTTACAGGTTCTAAATCAAAAATTACATATTTAGCACCAACACAAGACGACCCAAGTCAGCGTCAACCAAATATAAGTTTAGCTAAAAAAATGTTAGATAGTTGGGAACCTAAAATTCAACTCGAAGAAGGCTTGTTAAAAACAATAGAATATTTTAAAGAAATTATATAATGAAAGGAATAATACTTGCAGGGGGCTCAGGCACAAGGCTTTATCCGTTAACACGAAGTATATCAAAACAAATAATTCCGGTTTACGATAAACCAATGATATATTATCCGCTATCGGTTTTAATGCTGTCAGGAATTAGAGAAATTTTGATAATATCAACACCTACCGATTTGCATCTTTACCAGGAATTGTTTGGTGATGGAAGTCAACTTGGATTGCAAATATCTTATGCAGAGCAACCATCGCCTGACGGACTTGCACAAGCATTTATTATAGGCGAAAAATTTATTGGTAACGATAATGTTTGTTTAATTCTTGGAGATAATATTTACTATGGTCATGGATTTGGAAAAACATTGCTCGATGCCGCAAAATTAACCGATGGTGCATTAGTTTTCGGTTATTATGTAAAAGACCCTGAAAGGTATGGTGTAGCTGAGTTTGATGAGACCGGAAAAGTTATAAGTTTAGAAGAAAAACCTAAAAATCCAAAATCAAATTATGCTGTAACAGGTTTGTATTATTATGATAATTCGGTTGTGGAAAAAGCAAAAAATCTTAAACCATCAGCAAGAGGGGAATTAGAAATAACCGATTTAAATCGCTTGTTTCTAGAAGAAGATAAACTAAAAGTGCAACTAATGGGACGTGGCATGGCTTGGCTTGATACAGGCACACACGAAAGTTTACTTGATGCCTCAAATTTTATTGCTACCATTGAAAAACGTCAAGGATTAAAGGCTTCGTGTATAGAAGAAATTGCTTACAAAAGAGGTTTTATTGATAAAGAACAATTGCTTAAATTAGCAGAGCCATTAAAGAAAAATCAATACGGACAGTATCTTATTGATTTGGCAAATGATAATATAAAAGTATATTAAATTATGGAAGTTATTAAAACTGATATACCTGATTTATTGATATTAAAACCAAATGTTTTTAAAGACGAAAGAGGTTATTTTTTCGAAAGTTTTAATAAAGCTGTTTTTGATAAGAACGGATTAAATTATGATTTTATTCAAGACAATGAAAGTAAATCCTCGCGTGGAGTA
>JALSQC010000403.1 GCA_026985625.1 Bacteroidales bacterium
TGTTAATAAATTCGTTATTAATATTTAGTTTACTTACCCATACGGCAAAGGCAAAAGGTAAATTTGTAAATTTATACCATTGATTTGCTAAATCGTATGAAAATTTAAAATATTTTTTATATTCAAAAGCACGGTCACCAATTATTAGTGCCGAATTTATTTGTTTAATTTTTTTATCTAAATTTTCGGTTGTATTAATCCACTCGGGATATATCTTCCAGTATTTATTTGCTAATATTTTTATTAATTTAACAGATGTTCGCGACTGATAGTCGAGATATATTTTATTAATATTTTTTATTTCTTTTTTTGATAATAATAAAACTGTATCTACTTTTTTTTCGGCTCCTATACAATAATCTGTAATAATGTTATAATTAGATATATACGGCAACGAACCAACAGGAACTAATGCTATATCGCAAATATTATTTTTAAATTTATCGGCTCCTTTTGCGGGTATATCTTTTGATAAAATAATTGATTCTTTTATTTGTTTGTAATTCTCTAAACCATAAGCAAATGGTAATGAGTTTAGATACGATACTATGGATATTTTGTATTTCAATTTTTATTGTTTGTTATTTCGGCATTATCTATTTCGATTACTCCCGTTGCTGCTGCAACAACTGATATTATTGCAACAAACCCTGATATTGATAATCCGCAAAATGGTAGTAATAACGATAACGAAAATATACTGCCGTTTGTTATTGCAAATTTTTTATGTTTTCTGACGTATGCTACGCTTTTATGTATATTTAATTTTTTTCGTTCGGAACTGTAGTCGATATACGAAAATCCATAAAAATACGATGATATAAAAAATAATATTATTCCTGATATCAAACTTATTATTGTTCCTATTAATGGTATAAAACTAAAGAAAAATACTAATAATATTAAGCCAAATTCTATAAAAATATTTCGCATAACAATTAGCACTCCCCTAACAATATCTCGCATAAATTGTTCGCCGTTAAAGGGGTATTTTTTTCCGGTAAGTATGGTTTCGGTTTTTTCTGATAATATAGTAAATACAGGCGAAAGTAATGCTAAAATTATATAACCTCCAAAGTATGCATAAACAAAAAATAATATTATTGTCATTGATATACCTACTATCCACGAGAGCGAGGATTTAATAAAATCTGACAAAAAAAAGTCTGCATTTTTTAGGTTTGTTATGTTTAACAGCCAATCTTTAATGCTATCAACTAACATATCTTTAAGCTCGAATCCTGTAAATATAAGGATAATATTTAAGGCTAAAGGTATAAGAAAATACCACCACAATCCATTGTTAAATATTATGTTTAAAGCTTTTCCGTATGTCGAGAAACCTATGCCTACTTCGCTAATTTTTTTTTTCATTTAGCTAATTTTACTAAAATAAAATTTCGTAAGGTCGACTAATGTTATTTTTTAGTTCTTCGACTCCAATATGACGACTTTTACGAATAGTTTCTTTTCCGTCGAAAAATATAATTATTGTAGGTATTGTAAATACCGAGTTTTGAGCCGACACATCGGGGGTTAATGTTGTATCTACATAATAAAACGGTATCTCGGGATAGTTATTTTTTAACATTTCGTATATTTTAGGTTTTAGTATTTTACAAACATTACAAGTTTCGTTTGAAAAATAGAATAAAATACCTTTGTTATTATCTTTTAGATTGTTAAATTCTTCTAAGGTTTTAATTGTTTTATACATAATAATTGTTTTTTTAAAATAAATTATTAGATAGCATTACTAACGTGCAATTTTCTATTGTTTTGATATTATTTTTTTCTAATATCTCTTTTAACTCGTTGTTTTCGGTTCCGGGGTTAAAAATTACTCTTTTTGGTTTTAGATTTAATATATAATTGTAATATTCTTTTTGCCGTTTTGGATTAAGATATAGTGTAACAGTATGCACGTTAGATATTATTGGCAGGTCGTTAATAATTTTTACACCTGCTATTTCTCCTTTTTTTATTCCTATTGGATATACTTTGTGGTTATAGTTTTTTAATCTTTCAACTGCAATATAAGAGTATCTGGACGGATTGTTACTTGCTCCTAAAACTACTGTTTCAATCATAATTTTATTTTTAATATTAATCTCGCAAAGTTAATTTAAAATTTTTTATGTATAATTTTAATCTAAAAAATAATTCCCGAAATCGAATCTTTTTTTGCTCCGGTAACTTCTGATAATACATTTATTTTGTTGTTTATTTTTAAAACTCCAAGAAAAGCAAATATCATAGCTTCTTTAAAGTCTATTAGTTTTTTGTTGGGAATAATAATATCTATATGCTTTAATTTATTTTTTAATAAGTCGATTAAAAAAGTATTTTTTGCTCCACCTCCGGTTATTAATAGTTTGCCTTGATACTTTATGCTTTTTGATATTTGATTTGCAATATGATGATAAATACTTGCCATTTTATCGTTGTAAGATAAATTATATTTTTCTACAGTAGGAAAAAAATATTTTTCGACCCATTCTCGTCCTAATGATTTTGGGCTTTTTTGTTTGTAATAATCAAGATTATCTAAATCGTTAATTAGTTTTGTATTTGCTTTTCCGTTTTTTCCGAGTTTGCCGTTTAAATCGAATTTTTTACCTGTTTTTTGTGCATAATAATTTAATACAATGTTTACGGGACATATATCATAAGCTATTATTTTATTGTTATCTTTTTTTTCTGATATGTTTGAAAAGCCGCCTATATTAAGGCAGTATTTATAATCGGCAAAAAGTAATTTGTCGCCAATAGGAACAAGTGGTGCTCCTTGTCCTCCTAAAGCTACATCTAATGTTCTAAAATCGGCAATAGTTGTTATGTTTGTTTCTTTGGCAATGTTTATCCCATTGCCAAGCTGAAAAGTTATTTTGTTTTGTGGTTGATGAAATATGGTATGACCGTGCGATGCTATTAAATCTACTTTGTAACCGTTTAAAAATTCAATTACTTTTTTTCCTATATATTCTCCGTATGAATTGTGCAGATTTAATAAATCAATTGCAGGTAAATCTTTTGCTGTTTGTAAACTTTTTAAAATATTTTTTTCGTAATTTAATGTTTTTGCCCGTATTATTTTATACTTCCATTTTTTATTAAACCAAAATTCGCAAATGGCAATATCTAAACCGTCTAATGATGTTCCTGACATTATTCCAACTGCTTTTATTTTATTAAACTTATACATTATATAATAATTTGTAACTAATTTTGTGTAAAAAATATAATATTAAAGCGTTAATTAATTAGTTCTTCTAAACTTACAATTTTAAAATCATTTTTTTGTGCGTATTTAATAATTTTAGTTAATAAATTAAGTGTTTTTTGGTTATTGTCGTGCAATAAAATAATATCTCCTCCCGTAATATTTTTTTTAAAATCGTTAAAAATATTTTTTTCGGTTTTGTTTGTTGTATCAAAAGTTCTTATGCTCCATCCAATGCTTTTAATGTTTAATTTGCTAATTGCTTTTGCTATGTTTGGGTTTGTAACGCCAAAAGGTGGTCTAAAATACAAATTATTATTTCCTGTTATATCTTTTATAAGTTTATTTGTTTTTTTTATTTCGTCAATAACACGGCTTGACGGATAAATATCAAAAAAATTTGAATGTGAATATGAGTGGTTTGCCAATAAATGATTTTTGCTTATTTGTTTTGCAATATTTGTGTTTTTTTCGATATTTTTGCCTATACAAAAAAATGTTGCAGGAATATTTTCTTTGTTTAAAACATCTAAAAATTTAGGAGTAAATTCTTTATTTGGACCATCGTCGAATGTAATTGCAAATATTTTTTTATTTGTTTGTTTTTTGCAAAACGATTTAAAATAAAAGTTTGAACATATTACAGACGAACCATAAATAACAATAATTAAATAAAGTATTAATGTTAATATTATTAAAAACAGGTCTATTTTTAAAGTAATTTCTAATCCAATAATCAATACAAAAATTAATGTTATTATTTTAAATTTCATATTTACAAAAATTTATCTAATATAATCAAATACTTTTAATGCACAATTTTGGCCGTCAACTGCCGACGAAACAATTCCTCCGGCATAACCGGCTCCTTCGCCACAGGGGAACAATCCTTTTATTTGTTCGTGTTGTAATGTTTCTTTTGAACGAGGAATCCTTACGGGCGATGATGTTCTTGACTCTACAGCTAAAATAATTGCTTGGTTTGTAAGAAATCCTTTCATTTTTTTATCAAAGTTTTTAAATCCTGTTTTTAATCTTTCTGATATTGATTTTGGTAACCAATTTTGAATCTCGGAAGATGTTAAACCCGGAAAATATGATGTTTCGGGCAAGGTGTTACTATATTTTCCGTTTACAAAATCTACCAATCGTTGTGCTGGTGCCGCTTGTGTATTATTTGCATTTTTAAAAGCTAAATTTTCTATATATTGCTGAAATTTTAATCCTGCCAATTCGCCAAATTGTTTAAAATTTGTTAAGTCTTTATCTTTTATCTCTACAACAATTCCTGAGTTTGCAAATTTTGAGTTTCTATTAGATGGCGACATTCCGTTTATTACAAGTTTATCTTTGGCTGTAGTTGCAGGAACAATAAACCCTCCCGGACACATACAAAACGAAAAAACTCCTCTCCCGTTTACTTGTGTTACCAAATTATAATTTGCTGCAGGCAAAAATTTATCTCTTAAAGTACAATTATATTGTATCGAGTCTATAAGTGCTTGGCTATGTTCTACCCTTACGCCAATGGCAAAAGGTTTTTTTTGTATTTTAATATTTTTTTGTTGTAAAAGTTCGTAAATATCTGATGCCGAATGTCCTGTTGCAAGTATAACTGCCTGAGACATTATTTTTTCGTTATTATTAACAACAATTCCTTTAATTATATTATCAGAAATAATAAAATCGGTAAGTTTTGAGTTAAATCTTATTTCGCCTCCACAATCGGTAATTGTTTTTCGTATATTTGATATAATTTCGGGAAGTTTATTTGTTCCTATATGCGGACGTGTTTCGTATGTTATATTTTCGTTCGCTCCGTGATATTGTAAAAGTTCTAATACTCTGTTTATGTTTCCACGTTTTTTAGACCTTGTGTATAATTTTCCGTCGGAGAAAGTCCCTGCTCCTCCCTCGCCAAAAGCATAATTCGACTCAGGATTAACAATATGTTTTCGATTTAGGGCAGCAATATCTTTTCGTCGTTCTTTAATAATTTTTCCTCGTTCGATAATAATTGGTTTTAAACCTATTTCTATTAATTGTAGCGCTGCAAATAAACCTGCAGGACCTGCTCCTATTATTAATATTTCTTTTGCCTGTTTTATATTTTTAAAATCATACTTTGGTTTTTCAAAAACATAATTTTTGTCGTTAAAAACAATTTTGATTTTAACATTTATAACAACTTTACGTTTTCTGGCATCAATAGATTTTTTTATTATTTTATAATTATTAATATTTGATATTTTTATTTTTAAAATATTTGCCGATATCGATAATATTTTGTCTTTATTTGCAGCTTGTGCAGGTGTTAGTCGCAGGTTTAGTTCGGTAATCACGAGATTTTATTTATTTTTTTTCCAAAAAGTTAACGATTGTATATCGCTACCTTCGAATAAAAACGAAAGAACTATCATTTTTGAGTTCATTCTATCAATAGCTTTTGTATATTGTGTATAATCGGGAACAAGTACATTGTTTACGCCTACAACATATTTTAGTTCTAATGCAAATTTAAAATATTGCAGAAAAAAGTCGGTACCAAATCCTATCTCGTAATTATAATTTGTTCTACGTAAACGAATCATTGGTCCTTGTGCAACGTCAATATGTTTTTGCGATGCAAGGTCGTATTTTATACTTCCCCCACCTATTAAATACGGACGAAAATTATTTAATCGTTTTGATTTGTATTTTATTAATAAAGGAAAATCAAGAAAAGTAGATTCTATTTTCATTAGTGTTTTATCAAATGTAGAGTCTTTATGACTTAATACTATATAATCCATATCGCGTTCTCCAAAATTTAATCCGGGTAAAAATCTTATCGAAAAATATTTATGTATATTAAGATTAGATACTATATTAATATTAAAACCAAATCTGGGAATATTTTCAACCGAATAAACCGAGTCTAACATAAAAAAATCGGGAGAATTGTGTATTGTAAAATCCATTGTATTTACAGCTAACGACATTCCAAAATGTATAATCTGAAAATCATATTTTGGCAAATTATCAACTTTGTCTAATTGGGCAAATGTTGTTTTTGCCGTAATTATTATAAATAATATAAGAATTAGTTTTTTCAAAAAAATATTTATTTTTAATTAAAGATAACCTAAAAAAATACTTTTTATTATAAAAAATAAAAATAAAAAAGCAACTTTATTTTTTAAAGTTGCTACAAAATTAATATTATAAAGTTTTTATTTTTTCTTTTTTGCTAGTTTCTTTTCTTTTTTAAGAAAATTTTCGATAACCATTGTCATCGAAGGAGCATTTGGTTGTGGTGCCGGTAAGTCTAATTTTAAACCTGCTTTTATTACTGCTTTTGCAGTTGTTGGCCCAAACGATGCTATTAATGTATTGTTTTGTTTAAAATCGGGGAAATTTTGTAGTAACGATTTTATACCCGATG